>CAJWIB010000318.1 GCA_913041095.1 uncultured Rhodospirillaceae bacterium
ATCGCTCATTGTCACAACTTCTCGATTATATTTAGCGGAATTCCTTAAAGCCGCTCGAAAGCGCGGGAGAATGCACAAAATTACTCATAATTTCAAGGTTTTATAATCAATTTAGTTAATTAACCTATGCTCGAAAAAGTATAATTATTTTCCATTCAACCATGAAAACAGTAATCACAAACCCCAAATTAATAAAAAAGATTGTTTCCGGTAGTTGATAATTAAAAAAGGGGATGACCCAGCTAACGCCATTTAGGTGTTATCATGAGGGCAATGAGAAAGAGTCAATTAAGCAAATCCTCGACCGGGAAAGATGGCGCGTGACTGGTGACCAGCGGTGCCATACTGGCAAAATTTTCAAAGCTTTCACTGTCCGGATTCCAAGTGCTGTAGTTGTATTCTTCTGGGTTCACTATTTTTTCCTTAATTTCTAAAATCTGTGGCGGCAAACTAGTTTAAAATAAGTGTCCTTGCTAGTCAGATTGTTTTACCAGCCAGCATTAGCGGTCTAGATTGGCTCCATGTTCAACCCAGCCACTTTGTCATCTCACTTCGGCGGTATCGGCCGCGCTCTTGCAACCCCCCGTTACCGGATCTATTGGACCGGTCAAGCAGTAATGGTTCAGGGATTTTGGATCTATAAGATTGCTTCTGGCTGGCTGATGTTTGATCTCACTCATTCGCCAGCCTGGCTGGGCGCGCTTGGGTCTGGTTACCTGCTGCCCATTCTATTTCTCGGGCCATTTGGCGGTGCCGTGGCTGACCGCTTTGGTTATCGCCGCTGTGCCATCGCGATGGGTGGTTCAGGTGCGGCGATAGCATTTCTTGCAGCTATTCTGGCTTGGACAAACTTGATTACACCAATTCTGCTCGTACTTCTTACACTCATCCAGGGCTTGTTATTTGCCTTTGAATTTCCCGCCCGCCAGGCGCTTTATCCTAATCTTGTCGAGCGTAAGGATATGCCTGCGGCGATTGCGCTCAATTCAACAACCTTTCATTCAAGCGCTTTTACCGGCCCGGCCATTGGCGGCGTGTTAATACATTTTGGCGACATCGGTGCGGGTTTTGCGGCCAACGCTTTTTGCATGGCTTGGATGGTGGGGGCAATTTATTTTATTCCATCGCCACCCAATTTACGTGACAGGTTGGCTGAGAAAAAAGCCTCGGGCATAGCCAATGATCTGCGGGCCGGCTTGAAATACACTAGAAACCATATCGATATCCGGCTGCTTATATTACTATCGGTAATTGCGGCACTTTTGGTCCGCCCCTATCTCGATTTTTTACCAGGCTTTGCTGGTGAAATATTTAACCGGGGTAAAGAGGGTCTCGCAGCCTTAACATCCGCGGCTGGTATCGGCGCACTGATATTTGCGTCCGTTCTCGCCTTCCGGGGCAAGACAAAAGGGCTTACGACTTTTCTGGTAATTGGACAATCAGGTTCAGCACTTTTTCTAATCGCCTTTGCCCTGACAGATAATTTCTTTGTGGGTTTGGCTACCCTTGCATTAGTTGGCGGGTTGTTGGTTTTCGCCACGACGAGCGCGCAATCGCTCATTCAACATAGCGTTGATGATGACTACCGGGCCCGGGTAATCAGTATTAATGTTTCCTTGGTCCTCGGCGCCCCGGCCATTTCCGCTCTCATCATCGGTTGGCTGGCTGAGTTTATCGGTCTGCAATGGGCAATTGTCTGGCCCGCTATCGTTTCATTAGCAATTTTCTTACCGGTCGGTTTATTGCTGCGAAGGCGCCGCCGTAAAATCGAGGCGGAGAAGGTTTAGCCCCGTTTCCAGATGGTGCTGTCGGCGCTGTCTTCAAGGAAGATACCTTGGGCAGCGAGGTCGTCGCGAATTTGATCCGAGGTAGCAAAATCCTTATTGGCCCGCGCCTCGCGGCGCTGTTCGATGAGGGCATCGATATCGGCGTCACTCAGACCATCACTGGCGCCTGCCGGCGTCCATTTAAACCAGTCTTCCGGATCAAGCTGCAGCAGGCCCATCAAATTACCAGCCGCCAGCAGATTGTTTTTGGCCGTTGCTTTAGCCTTATCATTACCGGCTTTGTTTAGCTCGCCAACCAATTCATGCAGGACAGCAATCGCCTGTGGCGAATTGAGATCATCAGCAAGTGCACTAACAAAATTATCAGCTGGAGCAACCGTGGCTGGAACAATCTCCACCGTGGCGCGTAACGCCCCATAAAAACTATCAAGATTACTTTTTGCTTGAGCCAATCCATCCGCGGTCCAATTGAGGGGCTGGCGGTAATGGGTCATCAGCATGCACAGCCGGACCGCTTCGCCGTGATGCTCCTTCAACAGATTGTGCACGGTGATAAAATTGCCGAGGCTCTTTGACATCTTTTCACCCTCGACCATGAGGTAGCCATTATGCATCCAGATTTGCGCGAAGGTGCCTTCGCCAAAAGCGCAACAGCTTTGGGCGATTTCATTTTCATGGTGGGGGAAGATCAAATCCTGACCACCGCCGTGGATATCAAATGTTTTGCCGAGATATTCACTCGACATCGCCGAGCATTCAATATGCCAGCCCGGACGCCCCCAGCCCCAGGGGCTGTCCCAGCCGGGCTGATCCTCATCGGACGGCTTCCAGAGGATAAAATCCGCCGCATCTTTTTTGTAAGGCGCAATATCAACTCTAGCGCCGGCGATCAGCTCATCCCGGTTAAGCCGCGCCAGGCGGCCATAATCAGGCATTGACGGCACATTAAAGCAAACGTGGTTTTGTTCTTCATAAGCATGACCACCGGCGATCAGTTTCTCAATCATGCTGATCATTTGTGGGATGTGATCGGTCGCCCGTGGCTCGATTGTCGGCTCGAGATTGCCCAGCGCCGCCATATCGCTGTGAAAGGCGTCGGTGGTGCGGGACGTGATTGAAGCGATGTCCTCGCCGCTTTCCTGATGGGCAGCAATGATTTTATCATCAACATCGGTGATGTTGCGAACATAGGTCACGCACTCTTCGCCGTAGATTGTTTTAAGCAGACGAAAGAGCACATCAAAGACAATGACCGGTCGTGCATTGCCGATGTGGGCATAGTCATAGACCGTCGGTCCGCAGACATACATGCCGACGGAATCTTCCTGCAAAGAGGTGAATTCCTGCTTCTCCCGCGCCACGGTGTTATAGAGTTGGAGGCTCATAATAATCCTTGATTCCTGCGCCGTCTGTTTAGCAACACCAATCAATCTGGGCAAGGTTAGTTATAGAAGGTTGTGGTGATCAAAACCGCCGAATTTCTCTTTT
>CAJWIB010000319.1 GCA_913041095.1 uncultured Rhodospirillaceae bacterium
CAGAATTTTGATTGAAAACCTCCCAAAAAAATTAATGAGTGGCGGTGAAGCCATTGTTCAGTCACTTTTAGCCAATGACGTTGATACTGTCTTCGGTATTCCTGGCGCCCAGACCTATCCTATTTTCGAAGCCCTGGCTCGGGTCCAATCGCGTATTCGGACCGTTGGCACCCGTCACGAACAAGCTGCCGCCTATATGGCGTTTGGCTATGCCAAGTCTACCGGGCGACCTGGAATCTACTCTGTTGTCCCGGGACCTGGCGTTTTAAATACCATGGCAGCGCTCTGCACGGCTTGGGGGGCGAACGTGCCTGTGCTGTGCGTAACCGGTCAAATTCCCCGCGAGGCGATGGGCAAACTACGTGGCCATTTGCATGAGCTCCCAGATCAATCGGCAACCTTGCAAACACTGACAAAATGGTCCGTCCGAATTGAGCGTGCAGCGGATGCGCCGGAAATCATCAACGAGGCCTTCCGGGTTATGACATCGGGACGACCAGGTCCGGTATCGGTGGAAATGTGCTGGGACGACATGGCGCAAAATGAAATGGTGGGGTTATTGCCGCGGGCAGAAACAGATGTTCCGCCGAAAGTTAAAGCAGCCGAGATCGCCACCGCGGCGAAGCTGGTGAAAAATGCTAAGAAACCCATTATTTTAGTTGGCAGCGGCGCTTTGCACGCAAGTGACGCGGTGCTTGAATTGGCCGAGACACTGCAGGCTCCAGTGAGCGCCTTCAGGGGTGGGCGCGGTGTCGTTGCTGAGGACCATGAGCTTGGTGTCTCAACTGTCGCGGCCCATGATTTATGGCGCGAGTCCGACGTGCTCATTGGTATCGGCACCCGCTTGGAAATGCCCTATATGCGCTGGTCCAACCCGATGGGTGCCGTCGTCAATCCATTAGCACCGCCACACCTAATTCGAATTGACATTGATCCGTTAGAAATGTCGCGGCTGGTCCCCCATGCCGGGATCGTCGCTGATTCTGTTGAAGGTGCCCGAGCCCTCACCAAAGCAATCAAGGGCTACAAACCGCGCCCAACGGCGCTTACCGATATCGCTCATTCCAAAGCTTGGGCGAACGCAAAAGTGCAAGAGATTAAACCTAATGTTGATTACTTAAAGGTCATCCGTGAAGTGCTGCCGCGCGATGGTTTTTTTGTTGAAGAGATTAGCCAACTTGGCTTTACCTCGACATTTGCTTTTCCCGTCTATGAACCAATGACCTACGTAACCTGCGGATTTCAGGGTAATTTAGGATTTGGCTTTCAGGCGGCGCTCGGTGTCAAGGTCGCCAATCCCGATAATGTGGTAATCTCGATCACCGGCGATGGCGGTTTCATGTTCGGCGTTCAGGAACTGGCAACAGCTGCACAGGAACAAATTGGCTTGATTACAATCGTCATGAACAATTCTGCTTTCGGCAATGTTCGGCGGGATTTGCGGCGCATATATAAGCGCCAACCGATGGTGAGCGATTTCAAAAATCCAGATTTTGCAGCTTTGGCCGAGGTCTTCGGCATCGATGGCTATCATGCGGAAAATCCGGCTGAGTTTAAAACCGCACTTGAAACGGCGATCGAAAAAGGGGGTCCGGCGCTGATTGAAGTTAAAGTCGACCGCAATACCGAAAAGAGCCCTTGGAAATACATTATGATGACATATTAGTCGCGAGGAGAATGACATGAACGTGATGGCAAATGATTTAAAGACCTTAATCCCGGATACCCAACGTTTTTTGGATCAGGAAAAGAAACATTTCATTGGCGGCAAATGGATCGCGGGCAGCAGTGGCGATTCTTTCTCTGTCATTGATCCCTCAAATGCCGAGGTGCTAACGCAAATTCCGGCTGGCACTGCCGAAGATATCGACAATGCCATCCAAGCGGCTAACACGGCGCTCAATGATCCGATGTGGCGGGATATGCCGCCGGCTAACCGCGAGCGCATGATGCACCGCTTTGCGGATCTCATTGAAGGCCACGCGGAAGAGCTCGGCCAGCTCGAAGCACTGGATGTCGGTATGCCAAGTTTCGTCGGTCAGCACGTCGAAGTTGGCAATGTCCTGGATACGCTCCGCTATATGGCGGGCTGGCCAACCAAGCTCAATGGCAAGACGATGAATATCGGTGAGCCGATGCCGGATAAACGCTACTTTGCCTATACCCAGCGGGAACCAGTCGGCGTCGTCGGCGCGATTGTGCCTTGGAATGTCCCTTTGATGATTGCCATGTGGAAAATTGCGCCCGCTTTGGCAACCGGATGTACGATTGTCATCAAGCCTTCGGAAGTGACACCTCTGGCTACCCTCAGATTGGCTGAACTGGCACTAGATGCCGGCGTCCCACCCGGCGTGGTCAACGTCATAAATGGCTTTGGCGCCGAGGCCGGTCAAGCGCTCGTTGAGCACCCTCTGGTCAGCAAGATAAGCTTTACGGGCTCGGCGGTAACCGGCAAAGAAATTAACCGTACTGCAACCGATACCTTAAAAAATGTGACACTGGAACTGGGTGGTAAGTCACCGGTAATTTTGCTTGATGACGCCAATATGGAAAAGGCAGTTCAAGGCATATCCTTGGGGATATTTGGTAATACCGGTCAAGTTTGTGTTGCTGGATCAAGGCTCTATATCCAAGCAGGTATCTTTGATGACGCTGTAGAGCGGCTTGCCAAGGAGGCCCGATCTTTGAAAGTTGGGCCAGGATTGCATCCCGAAACCAATATTGGTCCACTGGTTTCTGAAGCGCATCGGGACAAGGTGATGGGCTTTATAAATGCGGGTCTTAAAGCCGGAGGCGAGGCAGTAACGGGTGGTTCTGCAATTGATGGCCCAGGCTTTTACGTCGAGCCGACCGTATTAGCCAATCCGCCGCAATCTTCTGACGTAGTCCAGGAGGAAATATTTGGTCCGGTGATTACCGCCATACCGTTTGACGATCTCGACGAAGCGGCGGCGCTGGCAAATGATACGACCTATGGTCTGTCATCTTATATATGGAGTCGTGATATTCAGAATGTTCATCAACTCGTACCTAAAATCCGGGCTGGTCAGGTCTATGTCAACAGCAGCCCATTCCCTCACCCGGCAATGCCGATGGGTGGCTACAAACAGTCAGGTATTGGACGTGATTTGGGCGAAGAAGTAATCAACCATTACACGGAGCACAAATCTGTGGTGATCGGGATTAACTAGATTCATAACCACGAAGAAAATTAGAATATACTGTCAACTGAATATAATGAGCTGTGTTTATGTCCGCAATTGGCTATTAGCTG
>CAJWIB010000320.1 GCA_913041095.1 uncultured Rhodospirillaceae bacterium
GCCCTTGATTTTTTCTGGCCGGTACCGCTGGTGCCCATGGAGATTCGAATATATGTCGGCGGTTTCATAATTCTCATCAGCTTTGTGCCGGTGATCTGGATGATGAGACTTTTCATCAAAGCGAGAACCAATCTATAGGCGAGCTGATTAATCGTTTAATTTAGAACGGCGATTTTGTTGTCCCCGGATATATCTATCGTCGCCCAAACTTCGGTGATCGGCACTTCTATGCAAAAGGCAGCCGAGATATTCAGCTCCGAGTCCGCTAGCTTAAATTTGATCTGGTGCCGGACACGGAGCGCGTCCGTTCTGATGTGTATATTGCTTTGATTCTTATAGCAGAATCAGCCAAAAAAATTAGCAATATGACAACCTAGCTGAGAAATAGGGATTAAATATCCAACACCAGATTTTCGCCCGGCATAGCGCGAGAGATGCAGACTTGGATAAAGTTTTCCCGATCCGTATCGTCGAGAAATTCATCGCGATGATCGGCCTTACCGGAAATTAGACCAACCTTGCAATTGCCGCACCAGCCTTCTTCACAGGCATACATCACATCAACTTCATTGGCCCTCAATAATTCAATGATCGATTTATCCGCTGGCACGGTGAAAGTAATGCCGCTTTTTTTCAATTCGACCTCGAAGGGTTGATCACCTTCAGCCGCTTCAGTTTTTTCATCCTCAGATTTGGCGCTGGCGAATAGCTCGAAATGAACCGTGCCATCTTGCCAATGAGAGGCAACATCACGGGCTGCATTGATCAAACCACCCGGGCCACAGAGATAAAGGTGCTGCCCCTCTTTCTGCGCACTTAGTACGTCATCCAGTTTGATGCCTTGGCTGGGGTCACCGCCGTCGTGGTGGAAAGTAACGCCATTGCTACCGAATACTTCCAGAACTTTGTCATAAAAAGCAGTATCTTCTTTCGACTTGGTGCAATAGTGGAGATGAAAATCAGCCTCCATATCTTTTAACCGATAGCCCATTGAGAGAAGCGGGGTGATACCAATGCCGCCGCCGATGAGCAGATGGCTGGCGGCTTTTTCTTCCAATGAAAAATGATTGGTTGGCGGTTCGGCAATCGTTAGTTCGTCGCCAACGGAAACCTTGTCATGCATAAATTTAGAGCCACCGGTACCGCCCTCTTCGCGCAAAATAGCCGTCACCCAGTGATCCGTGTCACCCGGCTGGTTGGCCAAGGAATAGGAGCGACGCATATGGCCATCGATCTCAATATCAATATGCGAGCCAGCCTCCCAAGACGGCAAATGACCACCATCGGCCGAAACCAAATCAAAACTTTTGATGGTGTTAGTTAATTGTTGGATATCCGCTACTTTGAGCTTGATTTGGGACATCGCTGGTTCCTTCCGGTAATAATTAGTTTGCAGGTTGAACAGGATATATAAGAGAAAAGTCCGGCTTGTCCATCAGGTTATGCTCTAAATTAGCATTTTTCCAGACTGCAATTTAGATTGACCTGGCGGCATGAAGCTTTATTGATCACCCATGCCTCAGTTCCGCTTCAATAATAATATTTTTATGATTATCTCCCTGACATTTACGTCATTGTTGGGGTTTCCAATTATATCACCTGCCTTGCCCGCCGCCCGCGATGCTTTGAGCATTTCGACCGAGAATATTGGCTGGATCATGGCGGCCTATTCTTTGCCCGGCCTGCTGTTCATGCCGTTAAGTGGCTTACTGTCGGACCGCTACGGCAAACGCCGCATTCTCTTTCCATCACTATTTCTTTTTGGCTTGGCCGGTGGCGCGTGCTCTATGGCTCCTGATCAGGAAACGCTGTTTTTCCTGCGCTTTATTCAGGGTATCGGGGCCAGCGCATTATCAACCCTTAATGTTGCCATGGTTGGCGATCTCTTTAAAGGTCCGGACCGGATGCGGGTGATGGGCTTTGTCGGCGCAACGCAAAACATCGGTAGCGGCTTACTGCCGCTGCTGGGTGGAGTTTTGGCAGCTGTCGCTTGGTTTTATCCTTTTGGTGTCGCCATGCTGGCGATCCCGCTTGGTCTTTATATGAATTTTGCTTTGGAAGAGGTAAAACGCGAAAACCCACCAGAGAAAACTGGTACTAGGGCCTTTTTAGGTCACGCCCTGTCTCAATTGAACAACCGTATCGTCATCGAACTTGTCTTTATGACCGGTGGCTTTATTTTTATCGGGTTCGGTGCCTTTGTAAGCTATATCCCACTGTTTCTAAAGGATACTTTCGACTCACCTGCAGTATTGATCGGTCTGATTATTGCCTCCCGTTCAACTATGGGCGTCCTAACCGCCTCGCAACTTTCCTGGCTAACCCGGCATTTTTCCTACCGGACCTTAATTTTCAGCTCCTTTTTTGCCACGTCCGTCGGCATGGCTTGGGTTCCTTTCGCTGACAATGTCTGGATGATTATTTTTACCGCCATGTGTTATGGCGGCGCGTATGGTATTTTGCGGCCTTCCCTACAAGTTATATTGCTTGAACACGCCCCAGAAGATTTGCGGACCACCTTTGTTTCAGCTTTAAATTTCGGCTTAAGGGTGGCGCAAACCACTTCGCCGGTTTTCGCCGGTCTCTATCTCATAATTGGCACTTACAATGGCCTTTATATTACAGCAGCAGTGCTGGCCGGCTTAATGGCGATCTATTCGTTAACGGCTGTCTCATTACGACCGATGGTTTAATATAATTAATAGTTCTAAACCACAAATATTGTTGATTTGATAACAGTAATACCCATCTGCATAATATGATAAGAACCTAATTTAAAACTGGCAAATGCACAAAAATTGATAGGACAATCTCATGAAAAAAATACCGTTAAGCTAAAAGCACATTTGGCCGTTTTTATAGTATTGTCTGGGTTTCTATTCGGTCCAGTTCAAAGCTTCAAGGCTGAAAATCTCACGGCCGTATTTTCCGTATTACCGCCACTCATTTACCCAAATGCCTTAAACCGATCCGATGGCCTCGGCGTTCTTGTCGAGATCTACCATAAAGTTTTGCCGGCCTTGAGAAAGAGAAGAAAACGCCAAAATACCGGACCTATCCAATTCGGTCCTTTGTCGCCTATATGTGCCTCAACCGGTGATTCCCCAACGCCGAAGCGCGCTTTCAAAGAATTCACAACGCTATGGTGAAATTTCAAGATACCCCGGAAGGCCGCCGTATATTTTAAAATATGGTTATACCGGGCGTTTTGGCGCGCAATTCGAAACGGCTGGTGACAAGTAATATCCGGACTCGCTTTTTCTGAATTCACGGT
>CAJWIB010000321.1 GCA_913041095.1 uncultured Rhodospirillaceae bacterium
ACGCTCATTTGAAATTCCCGGCAAACGACAAGTCAAAGACGGATTGTCGGCAAGAGCAGTACCGCTGCCAATTAAAATCGCATCGTGCGATGCCCTCAGAAGATGGGCGGTGCGTCTCGCCATTCCACCGGTTATCCATTGACTTTCGCCGGTTTGAGTGGCGATTTTGCCATCCAAAGTGGTCGCAATTTTAAGCATAAACAGCGGGCGTTGCAGTTCAACCCGTGAAAAAAAGCCCTGATTTATTTGATTGGCTTCAGCCCGGCAAACACCAAGATCAACGTCAATTCCAGCCTCTTTCAAACGAGTGATGCCGGTCCCGGCCACCCGCAGATCGGGGTCACTCGTTGGAATAACAACTTTTTTGATGCCGGCCTCAATTAAAGCTTCGGTGCAAGGTGGTGTTTGGCCTTGATGGTTGCAGGGCTCCAAGGTGACATAAGCTGTCGCGCCTTGAGCTAAATCTGCAGCTCGTTGAAGCGCTTCGGTTTCGGCATGAGGAAGTCCCGACGGCTGGGTCCAACCGCGCCCCACTACTCTGCCATTCTGAACGATTACACAACCAACCGCTGGATTGGGCCATACATTGCCGAGGCCACGCTGCGCCAAATTGAGCGCTGCTTTCATGTGATTGGTAGGGTCGTCAGTGGTGAGTGTTCCTGCAGGATCAATCGTCACTTAAACTCCCTATAAAGTCTTCAAAATCACGCGCTTCACGGAAATTCCTGTAAACTGAAGCAAAACGGACATAAGCGACAGAATCAAGATCAGCCAGCACGTCCATCACCATTTCACCAATCACTTTGGACGGCACTTCATTTTCGCCCAAGCTTTCCAGCCGCCGTTGAATAGAAGTGATGATGCGTTCAACCTGATCTGGATCGACGGGTCGTTTCTGCAGTGAAATACGCAAAGACCGCGCGAGTTTATCGCGATCAAATGGTTCTTTCTTATCGTTCTTTTTTAAGATCGTGAGTTCGCGCAATTGGACCCGCTCGAAAGTGGTCCAACGGGCACCACATTCAGGGCAAGACCGTCGTCGCCGAATAGCCGAATTGTCTTCGGTTGGGCGCGAGTCTTTGACCTGAGTGTCATTATGACCACAAAATGGACAACGCATAATTCTATCCCCTTTTTTATGAACTTCTGTTCATACCCAGTTTTAAAGTTAAAAATTTCTGTAGACGGGAAACCGCTCGCATAGTTCTTCGACTTGCTTTCGGATCTCGTCTTCAACCGTACTATTATCTTTCGGATTGGCTGCCAGGCCATCCAGCACTTCACTAATGAGATCTCCAATTTGGATAAACTCGGCAATTCCAAACCCTCGCGTCGTACCGGCCGGTGTGCCAAGGCGAACGCCAGACGTAACAAACGGTTTTTCAGGATCAAATGGAATGCCATTCTTATTGCACGTAATTCCGGCCGTTTCCAGGCTGGCTTCGGCCGCTTTGCCGGTGAGACCTTTCGGTCTTAAATCAACCAGTATTAAATGAGTATCCGTTCCACCCGAAACAATATCACTGCCCTGCTCAACCAATTTGGCAGCCAATGCCCGCGCATTATCTATCACGTTCTGCGCATAGATTTTAAAATCTGGCTGAAGCGCCTCACCAAATGCTACGGCTTTAGCGGCAATAACATGCATCAACGGCCCACCTTGAATACCGGGAAATATGGCCGAGTTTATTTTTTTTGCAATATCTTCATCATTGGTCAGGATTAGCCCTCCTCTGGGCCCCCTCAATGTTTTGTGGGTTGTCGAAGTTGCGACATGAGCGTGTGGGAAAGGAGATTGATGAACGCCAGCTGCCACGAGTCCGGCAAAGTGCGCCATATCAACTAAAAAAATTGCACCGACTTCATCAGCAATTCCTCTGAACGGGGCAAAATCGATTTCGCGCGGATAGGCCGAGCCACCGGCAATAATGAGTTTTGGTTGATGCTCTTTGGCGAGTTCTCTGACTTCGTCAAAATCTATCAAAGCATCTTGTTTACGTACACCATACTGTACGGCGTTGAACCACTTACCAGATTGGTTTGGCGGCGCTCCGTGAGTTAAATGACCGCCTGCAGCCAAAGACATACCCATAATAGTATCACCCGGCTTAATCAACGCTTGCAGCACGCCTTGGTTCGCTTGAGAGCCCGAATTGGGTTGAACATTGGCAAACTCGCAATTGAAAAGTTTAGTGACCCGCTCGATGGCGATATTTTCAGCTACATCAACAAATTCGCAACCACCGTAATAGCGCCGGCCTGGATAGCCTTCGGCATATTTATTAGTCATGATACTACCTTGGGCTTCCAAGACAGCGCGCGAGACTATATTTTCAGAGGCAATAAGCTCTATCTGATCTTGTTGGCGGCCAAGCTCATCACGCACCGATTTAAAAATGTCGGGATCGCACTCTTCAAGTGATCCAGAAAAAAAAGAGTTCGATAAGGCGTTTTCCGTTTTAGCAAGAGACATCAATATTTATCCTAAAGTCGTAATCAATTCTTTTTTTTATTCCGGGTTTGAAAGCTTATCAACACGCCTCACGTGCCGCCCTCCTTCAAACGCCGTATTTAAGAATATTTTCAAGCAATCGCGTGCAGTTTCGACGCCGATGACCCTGCCACCAAAGGCGATTACATTAGCATCATTGTGTTCGCGGCATAACCGGGCGCCTAGGGCATCATGGATTTGCGCCGCTCTGATTTCAGGAAATCGATTTGCTGCCATACATATGCCAATGCTTGAACCGCAGATTAAAACCCCGCGAGAAGCATAGCCGTCCTTGATTGCATGTGCGAGCGCATAGGCGAAATCCGGATAATCTACTGACTCTGGTCCATCAGTTCCCAGATTCAATACTTCGTAGCTGTTATCAACCAAGTCTTTTGTAAGTTCGGCTTTGAGGTCAATTCCACCTTGATCACAGGCAATGGCAATAGTATTCGAAGGTTCAACTGGCATTATTGCGGTCTCTATTCCAATTTATACGGTGTCGGGAGATTTTCCGCCTTTCACATACCACATATTGGAAGCTTTCGCCAAGACAACACTACTAATTGATGGAAATCAAAATCTAGTCTGTTCAACTTCGTTCCAAATACAGTGAAAGATTAACGTGCTGACGAGATCATTGCTGATATTGATCAAGCGCTTGCCACCGCTTAGCACTCCTAGATAAAGGTGAGGAGAAAATATTGACCTTCCCCTCGCCTCTTTTATTTATTAGATTTCTCCTATGACAAATATTATTCCAGGTAAATATCCGGC
>CAJWIB010000322.1 GCA_913041095.1 uncultured Rhodospirillaceae bacterium
TGCTCGACTATGCTGCCCCAGGGGTCGCGAAAATAGTGAAAATAATTTGACCCCACTACATGGCGTCCAAATCCCCAGCAATGCTTATGGCCTTTCTTGGCCATGTTTGCTGCCGCTACGCCAATATCATCGACAGTACCAAATTCGAAGCTGGCATGATGGAATCCTGGCTTTTCTGACTGTGCTAGCGCAATGACGTGGTGGTCACCGCCATTGCCATTGCGTAGGAAAGCGACGACGTCGCCACCCATAGTATCTGAAAGACGCATGCCAAGAACATTCGTGTAGAAGTCCACCTTCTTCTTAAGGTTGCCGGTGAACAATAACATGTGACCTAACCGCCGCGGCCTAGCGATAGATTGATCCTCGTTACATCCGCGTTCGTTCAGGCGACGGTAAATCCCCCTGGTGTTGAAATACATCTCAGCTTCGTTGCGCGCCGCCGCTTCTTCAGCAACGCAAAGGCAGACCAGAAGATCATCGGTGTCGCGGAACCAGATCCCGTCCCGAGCACCCGCGTATGGCGGGTCGACGAGCTTGCAGCCCCAAGCTTCTAGGCTCTGCTTCATGCTCTTGATTTTGTTTTCTCGTGTTCCAAAGCAAATATGGTGCAGACGTCTCCGTTCGACGTTGCCAAGCAGGATAATCTGGTCTTGGTCGCGACCGAAACAACGCATGATGACACGATCGCCGTCGTCATAAGATTCCATACCAAAATCAGTGTAAAATTCGCGTCCGACCTCAACGTCAGGCACCGCGAGGGCAAAGTATTGCAGTGAGGTGATCATCGGTTCGAGCCTTCTCCTTACAATCCCGCCGCAGCAAACCTACATACGACAAGAGCCACCCAGGATAGGACATTTTATCTCATCTCATCTCAAAATCAAACTGGCCTTTCGCGGGTGATAGTCACGCGATACTTCAGACGGCGATAGCCCTGGTATTCGTTACAGGATTATGCCGCGACACCAAGCTTTCCCAAAAATGCGACGGCGCACAAGTTGAAGCTCAAATACCGAACCCGTGAGGCGGGTCAGTTCGGATCAGTCGGGGAAAACAAAAAACCCTCGCATCACGAGAGGTTCCTGAGATGACCGTATTGTTGCCAACGCCGCATCCTTGGACCACCGTTGCTTGGTCAGGGCTGGTTGGCGGGGCTAGCGCCCCTCTCGATGTTGTTTGAAACACATTTCTTACGCGGCACTGTTTTTAAAAGCCACGGAACCTTTGGTAATGCTTTATACGATGGATATTAACCAAGCCAGGCTTCTGCAGCACTATCGGCTAATTCGAACACATGGCCATCATCGTTCATTCCAAGCCGCCCAGTAAGATTTGTTATCCATTGACTTGGCATCGCATCGATCCCATAGAATGCGCCGATGGCGGCTCCGACTATCGCCGCGATAGTGTCATTGTCCTTTGTATGGTTGACAGCTTCCAAGATGGACCTCTCCGGATCTGATCCGTATTTAGCAAGTATGAATAAAACACAGGGCATAGTTTCCATCAGATAGGCCCCCGAGTAAACGCGTTCACCAAACGAAATCGTATTGGTCTCGTCGGCTAGTCCTTTTCTTACCTCTCGCGCCGTAAAATCAACTAGCGACCCAGCATAACAGCCGACATAACTGCCGCCCCTAGGTTCATAAAGCGTCTTGCCTTCTATCGGGCCAGCAATTTCCTCAAATGTATCTACCCACCAATCTGGTTGGGGCAATTGATCCGCCACCAGTAGTTTACTCAGCAACATTACGTACGCTACGCAACAAGCGATTGAGGCGGGGTCGTTATGAGTGATCGCAGAACAGACTGCCGCATCCTTCCACAACTCCGCAGAAGAAGATCTAAGATGTGGGCCAATAATCGGAGCAATTCTCATCAACGCCCCGTTTCCCGCAGAATGTGAACCGGCATTTTGCCAATTAATGCCGGCTCGAAAATTTTCGCGAAATTCGTTAACGCTCATGCCCATTCCGTAGACTTCTCGGGCTACGAATGTCTTGGCTAATTGCTCAGGTTCCAGACCACCTTGCTCTAGTAAATGTTCAACGAGATAAAATGCCAGCTGAGTGTCATCGGACGGGGTACCCCTTTTTTTGCCCCTCGCGTACCGATTGGGTAAGTAGGTCTCTATCCAGCCGTATTTCTTTTTTCGGTTTCCTGGCAACTGGCCTTCGCTAGTATTTCCGAGCGCATCACCAATTGCTAATCCCAACAGCATTCCTTTCAGCCTGTCGGAGCAAATACTTTTACCCGCGAAGGGTGGGTTTCTCTTCGGAAGTGCTGCTAATTGACATCTCAAGAAGGTTAAATTTTCAGTCATCCTGCTCATCCCGCAAAAACTTGAGCGTCGCAGTACAAGTGTGGCCTTTATAGAAAAGCATCAATGCCGAATTAAGAAGTTCTTTGAGTTTTGACTCATCAGAAGCTTCCAAAAATAATGTGAGGCAAGATTGAAATTTTTTAGCGTCTATTCGACCAAAGATTTCTACGGCTGCAGTGCCGCTATGGGTTAATACGGGTTGAATACACGCTATTAAGCGCGGTCCCAAAACAGGGTGTTGAAGGTAAGAACGCGCCTCCTTTAGGCCGTTGATTCCGTAATATTTTGCCGTTTCGCTATGTCCAAGGCACCTTAATTGCGGGAAAATGAACCACATCCAATGTGTTCGTTTATTACCTGCCTGTAATTCTTCAAGGACAGCGGCAAAGATTGGCTCTTGAGAATCTATAAAACGATTCAAGTCAAGGGTCATATTGTTTTTCACGTGCAGCCTACCAGTATTACGCTGGTGCTAATCGCCATTGATTTCTTAAGCATCATCCACCTCGCCTGATCGACATGCCTCATACGCAGCACCCAGGTTGTGGGCTAGCCCGTGGCGCGCATGGTGAGATTATAGTGCAATACATCTAAATGACAGAAGCCTGACGCGTCCTCGTCTGCCACCGCCACAATCAGACGGGGCAACTAGCTGGCCGCTAGCAAGCGAATTGCAAATCCGTCGCACCGTGACGTGCAATGATCGCCCGTATACCTATGCCAAATGCTAGGATTAGTGAGATGTCTCGATAGGTTCTTGAAAACACCTGTTAGCCAAGATCTTTGCCTCTCAGCCCACGGTCCGTGGCCTTGGGGCCCTGAAGCGCGGATCGTCTGGGTTGGGGGATTTGTCAGGTGCCAGGATTCGTGGGCCGGGCCCCATGGGCCGTGGGCTCTACTCCTTGCCCCGGGACCCTCGTGCCACCGCCCTGAGCCC
>CAJWIB010000323.1 GCA_913041095.1 uncultured Rhodospirillaceae bacterium
AGGCAGCGACGCAGAAATCGTTAACTTAATTGGCCCTGAGACAAAGCGTTACGACCTACATGGACGCTACGTCATGCCTGGTCTGGTCGAGAGCCATACCCACGCGCTCAAAGGTGGATGTCGCGATCTTATAGATGTTTTTGTCGGTTACAGCGCCACCTTCAAGGAACTGTTGGATGCAGTAAAGGAACGGGCGAAGAGTCTTCCTCCGGGTAGCATCATTAAAGGTGGTCCCTGGCGGCTGGATATGCGTTCCGATATGGGTCCCTGCCCGCGCCAGATGCTCGATGCCATTGCGCCTGATCACATCGTGGTGTTGAGAGACATCAGTCTGCATTGTACCTTAAGCAATACTCGAACGATGGAGATGGCGGGATTCACTCGAGAATGCCCGGAGATACCTGGCGGGGTAATCGAGCGAGACAGTTCAGGGGTTCCAACGGGAATCTTAGCTGAAAGTGCATGTGGGCCGGTCAGGCAATTGTCTGAGTACTCGGCTGAGGACTTGGCGAAGGCAGCGGAGTATTTCGTTAATTACTTTAACCGCCTTGGCTACACAGCGTTCAAGGAGCCCATGGCTTTTGAAGCGGAATTGGCCGCCTATCATTTTGCTGATAAGCGTGGTGCACTCACGTTACATTCGGCGGCACATATCGTGCGTTCTTCCCCCTACAGCCAACACCCTGTCGATTATGAAGAAATGGAGCGCCTTAGAAACGAATATGCCTCGGAAAATTTAAGAACTAGTTTTGCAAAGGTGTTCCTTGACGGTGTTCCCGCCGCTTTCACCGCCTCATTTATTGATCCGTATCTTGACTCCGCTGGATATGATGCTGCATCGCACGATCCAGCGGCGACGCTGTCGCTGCCGCAAGACGAGTTGAATGAAACCATCGGTGAATTGGACCGGCGCGGTTTCGTTGCCAAGATGCATGCCGCTGGCGACAACGCGGTACGCGCCGGCCTGAACGCCATAGAATTTACCCGAAACCGTAATAGCAATAACGATTTACGCCATGAGATTGCCCATTGCACTTACGTACACCCTGAGGACATACAACGGTTTAAGATACTCAATGCTGTAGCCGAACAGTCCCCCATGAATTGGTTTCCTTGTGTCCCGATCCAGACACAAAACAAAGTATTGGGCGAGAAGCGTACTGACCGCTGCCATCCAATCGGGGATCTGCTAAAAGCGGGGGCGAACCTGACCTTCGCTACGGACTGGCCGGCTGCTGCACCGGACGCCAATCCTTGGAAGGGCTTGGCCGGCATGATCAGTCGGCGTGATCCGACCGGCCAGAATCCCGGCACAGTCGGTGCAGATCAGGCCATCAGCCTCCGGGAGGCCTTGCCGATTTTTACCCGCAACGGCGCCAGGTCATTGGGAATGGAGGCTGAGACGGGAAGCATAAGTGCCGACAAATGGGCCGACTTCATTGTGCTGGAGCATTCGCTGCATAAATTGAGTCCGGAAGAAATTGGGGCAACCAATGTCCAACAAACTTTTTGGAAAGGCAACCGGGTCTGGGGCTAGATTTTTCCCCTTCGACAACGGCCGTGAACCAACTCTGGCAGACCGACTTCACCTATCTCAAGGTTATTGGAATTATACAAATTAAAAATAATTTTTTCTCAGGAAGGACAGATCGTTATGCCAATTAAAAATGCCAAAGAATACCTTGCCACGCTCACCGAAGACCGCGATATCTCTATTGAAGGAGAGCGCATCAAAGACGTCGCTGGTGATCCCCGTTTCGCCGGTGCCGCTCAAACTATGGCCGAGTTGATGGAGAAGCAATCTGATCCTGATCTGATCGATACCATGACCTATACCTCACCGACAACGGGTGATAAAGTCGGTATGACCCATATTCAGCCGAGATCCCGCGACGATATTGTCGCCCGCAACGAAGCGATTAAAGTATGGATGGATGCAAGTTGCGGCATGATGGGAAGAAGTCCGGACTATAAAAACTGTATTATTGCTTCCTACGCCGCGGCTATGGATATTTTCAAACGCGATGCTTTTGACGGTAGCGAAAATATTCAAAACTTTTATGAGCATGTCCGGGAAACTGATGCTGTGACGACCCACGTCTTGGTTAACCCGCAAGTGGACCGCTCGAAGCCGGCTCATCTGGAAACGTCAGATATTGTCGCCCAAATCGTTAAGGAAACCGATGCTGGTATCGTCATCCGGGGCGCCCGGATGGTGGCAACCCTGTGCGCGATGGCCAATGAATTGCTGGTGATGCCGGCGGCTGTAACCTGGGCAACCGATGAAACCCGCGACACTACTGATTTCTCCTTTGGTTTTGCTATCCCAATGTCGACGCCGGGCCTGAGATTTATTTGCCGGCCACCGGCGGCGCAGACCAATACCCCTTCAATGCTGGATCACCCATTATCCTTGCAATATGACGAGTCGGACGGCTTGGTTATATTTGATGACGTGTTAGTGCCGTGGGGGCGGGTGTTTATTCACCGCGATCCGGATTTTGATCTCAAAGTGAACCCGCAATCCTATGTCGGTCACTCTATGTTGATGCAATCGGTGGTCCGTGCCCATTCCAAATCCGAATTTATGATGGCGCTGGCTTTTGCCATCGCCCGGGCGACCAACATTGATCAGCATTTACCGGTGCAGGTAAAGCTCGCCGAAATGATTTCAATGACCGAGTTTGTCCGCACCTGCCGCGTCGCTGCCGAGGCCGATGCCCACGAAACCGAATTTGGCACCTGGGTCGGCGGTATGCGGACGCTGCAGTGTTGGCAGTCATTTTTCTGGCAGTTTTATAACCGCCAATGCGAAATCATTACGACCCTCGGCGCTGGTGGCTTGGTCGCCGTGCCGTCCTTCGCTGAAGTGGCCGGCGAACTTAAAGAAGATGTTGAAAAATATTTTCAGACGGCTAATGCGGATTCGCCGCGCCGGATCAAGCTCATGCGTTTGGCGTATGATGCGGCGCTTTCAAGCTTCGCCGGACGGCAACGGCTCTATGAGCAATATTATACCGGGGATCCGATGCGGACCCAGTCGGCATTGTTCAACACTTATGATAAAGATACTCACATTGAGCGGGTCTGGACCATGCTGGACGATTTGGAAAAACGGGCGGCAAGTTAACCAAATCTGGTACACTCGCAGTAACGTTTTTAATAGGGAAATGCTGAAGCTGCGATAAGAAATGATTGGTGCAATTACCGGCGATATCGTGGGTTCTATCTACGAACACCACAACATTAAAACC
>CAJWIB010000324.1 GCA_913041095.1 uncultured Rhodospirillaceae bacterium
CGTTTTGGCAGCCATCAAGTAACGTTACTTTCCTTTCGAGCCCAGATACACCCCGCAGAAAATAAGCGGTAGTCCGATGGCGTGGAAAAACTGAAACTTCTCACCCAGCAACAAGATCGCTAGGGTCGAACCTACGATCGGCAGCATATAAGAGACCTGCCCCGCTTTGTTCGGTCCGGCCAATTCCACCGCCCGGTTATAGCAAAGATAAGCGAAGATCGAAGAAATGATGGCGAGATAAAGAACACTCCAAACTGTCTCAAAACGAAACGGTGTTGGCTGGATATAGATCGTTTCCCAGATATATAGCGGCAACAACATAATCGTGCCGGCAAAGACGGTGATGGCGAGAAAACTTGTCGGGTGCATCTTTGGTCGCTTTGGCAGCAGCACGGTATAAAGCGCCCAGGCGATGGTCGCACCGAGAATTAGAAAATCGCCTGAGTTAAATTCCAAGGTGAGCAGGCGGACCGGCTCACCACGGAGGATAATGGTTACGGTGCCGAGTAAGGCCAGGACAAAGCCGATGCTTTGCACCGGCGTTATACCTTGGCGGAAAAAGAGGATGGACATTAGAACAATTATGACCGGCCTGGAGGTGTTGATCAGAAATGAGTTGATCGCTGTTGTCGTCAGCAGAGCCTCGTAAATCAAGGTGTTATAAATAGTGATGCTGAGGGCAGCGAGCACTACAATAATTAGCCAATTATGTTTAAGCTGCGGCAGATCTTTTCCAAGATACGGCCACGCTAAAATTACCAGGATCGGTAGGGCCACGACCCACCGCCAAAAGGCGAGCCCGATCGGTGGGATAACATCGTTTACCCAGCGTGCTGTAATCGAATTACCGGACCAAGCAACCGCCGTCAGCACCATCAGCAGGTAGGCATGATTCCACATCCATTTCATGTATTGGCGGTATCCCGGCTAAAAATAAGAGTGAAATTATTGGCTGGCATGTCGATTACCCGATCTAAGGCTAAGCCGTTTTTGGCGGCAAAGTCCTCAATCTTGCCGATGTCCCGCACGCCTCATTCAGGATTTTGCCGCCGCAAAGTGGCATCAAACTGAGCGTTACCGGCGGCAGTGTGCCAGCCATCGCGCTTGAAGGGTCCATACAGAAAAAGCCTGCAATTGGCCGCTAAATACTGCCCGGTGCCCCGAAACAGGCTTGCCGCAACGTTTATAATAATATGACGATGGATAAAGAAATAAGTCAATCGAATCAATGAAGCTTCCCATTGGCAGGCACCAGGCAGGAAAATTTTTCGGGTTGCTGGTGCTCAATCTGGCGAGACGATGAACGAAAATATAGGCCCGCTTCGGACATGGCCTGATAAAATTCTTTGACCAGTGATGATACAATGGTGCTGTGTGAAGGGCTGACGATCTCAGTCAACCGGAACGACTGGTCAACTCCAAAATCGGTCTCACACATTGAACAAATTTCTAAGATCAACCGGTCATCTTGGGTAATACCAGGATTGCACAGACAATTGATGCCAAAAATTTGGCTCAAATGATCGACAAGGTAATCCATTAATAGAATGAGAGCAGCACCTGCCCGGTTTGCTCTGCTCTTGGAAAAACCCTCTATCACCTGCCGGTTCATATTTAAATCGTGCCGATAACCCACAGCCAATTTTCGCATCCCCCATACCGTAATTTGGTCGGCAAGCGGAAGTTCTGCAATGGTTTGACATTTTTTAAATCGATTGGCGTTAGGAAATTTTTGAATGGCATTCACAGGATTGCCCCCCCCTTTTAAAAAGGATACTGAATTGATTTTAATAATGATTATCATTCTCAATATCGATTCTGAAAGTAAATATCAACAATTTTTTTAAGGGTAGGTTTAATTGTCTCATTGAGCCTTGACGCAGACCAACTGGTCAAAATTGACCGGTGGCAGTAGTTAGGGGCATGCGCTTTTTGAGGGTCGTATTTATGATCGCTAGCCACCACGCGCAGCTAGAAGAGAACTACAACACCGCTTATTTCCTGACATCGGACCAAAGTAGCTTTTCCCTCGGTAGCGTCTTCATGGCCGATGGCTGCATTCATATTTAATGGTAATAAAGGTATCTGGTGCTTTTATTACAAAACCTTCCGTCGCAGGACTATCCACGGCCCGCCTCAATTTCTTCCCGCGCCATTTCAAGCTCGAGCCAGCGTTCTTCGGCGGCGGCAATTTCGGTTTCAGCTTTGCTTAAAGCCGCTGCCGTTTTTTCAAACTCCCTGGGATCACGGGCGTAAAAATCCATATCCGCCATTTGTGCCTGAATTTTCACAATCTCTTCCTGCAAGGCAGTTATTTGATCTGGCAATGTTTCCAAAGCATGTTTGTCTTTAAAAGACATGCGTTGCTTATTGTTGCCGTTTCCATTGCCCGGCTTTTTCTCTTTAGGATTTTTTTGTTTTGCTGCTTTTGGTTTAGCAGATTCCTCACCTTTTCTTTGCGCCTGCATATCTGTGTAGCCGCCAGCATACTCAATCCATGAGCCGTCTTTTTCCGGCGCAATGATCGAGGTGACAATGCAGTCGAGAAAATCCCGGTCATGGCTGACCAGCAGAACCGTACCGTTATAATCGGCGATCAATTCCTGTAACAAATCAAGGGTCTCGAGATCAAGATCATTGGTCGGCTCATCCAGGATCAGTAAATTCGAGGGCCGGGCAAAAGCACGCGCCAGCAACAACCGCCCTCGCTCGCCGCCTGACAAGGCGCTGACCAAAGTCGGCGCTTGCTCGGGCTGAAACAAAAAGTCTTTCATATAGGCAACGACGTGGCGCGGTTGATCACCGATAAATACCATGTCACTGCCGCCGCCGGTTAACGCGTCGCTCAAACTCCAATTAGGTTTGAGGCTTTCCCGGCGCTGATCCAAACTGACCATTTCTAATTTGGCACCGGACCGCACCGACCCTTCATCCGGTGTCAACTCACCGGTCAGCATTTTCAACAGCGTTGTCTTACCCGCTCCATTGGGGCCAACAAAGCCAAGCCGGTCACCCCGCAACACCCGAGTAGAGAAGTTTTTGACAATCGGCCGCCCGTCAAAGGTTTTTGAAATACCCTCAGCCTCAAAGACCAGTTTGCCGGACGACATTGCCTTGGTTACCGCCATTTTGACCGTCCCGTCATCGACCCGTTGCTCGCGCCGTTGTTGGCGGAGATTATAGAGGTCTTTCAGACGCCGCACATTGCGCTTGCGCCTCGCCGTCACTCCAAAACGCAGCCAG
>CAJWIB010000325.1 GCA_913041095.1 uncultured Rhodospirillaceae bacterium
ACCTCGCCGTTGGTAGCATCCACAACCACACCCGCCGCACCAATGGCGCGGAACTCCGCCATTGAATTCAATAATTCTTCACGCAAGATCGATTGCACGCGGATGTCCAGCGATAACACGATCGGCTCGTCGGAGCCGCGCAGGAATTTATCAAAATACCCCTCAATACCGGACAGGCCCTGACCATCAATATTGGTTAGGCCTAAAGCATGAGCCACAATCCGGCCATGCGGATAGACCCGCCGTTCGGTACGCTGGAAATAAAGGCCGGGAATGCCCAAGGCGTTAACTGCAAATTGGGTTTTTGGCGTGAGGTTGCGCTGCAGCCAAACAAAGGTCTTTTGCACCGCCAACTTTGCTTGGATTTTAGACCGGTCTGAGTTGGGAAATACCCGGGCCAATTTCCAGGCCGCTTCTTTGGGATCAAGTATGTGTTGCGGGTTGGCATAAAGCGATGCGGTTGGCAAACTCGTTGCCAGTAAAATACCGTTGCGATCAGTTATGTCAGATCGCACTTTGCGCATTTTTGAGGTCGCCGCGATCCGATTACTACGTGCTTCCTCGCCAATTTGCTCGACCACGGCCAATTCTACCAGACGCCCAGCGATAACTGCGAAGGCCAGCGTGAACAGCGCGCCGGTCACCAATAACCGGTTGCGCCCGATCTCTAGAGCTTGACGCCGGATGCCTTCAAATTTGATGTGAGTGGGAATTTCAGAAGCAGTCTCCTTCACCAAAATATTTGAATCCGGTGGACGGAAGGGATGACGGAGATGTTCAAAATTCACCTGAGCGACCCCTTTTTGGAAAATTTATTGGAAATTTTATCAGCTGAGATCGCTTGTTCGTCACCGTCTTGACTGGTTAATTCCTCGACCGATTTAATTTGCACCGGTCGAGTAGGCTTCATTTTTAGATAGCGCGAGGCTAAATCCTTGATCCGGGCAACATCGTTCAAATGGCTCCATTCGGCTTTGAGGACATGGATGCCTTCCTGATCGGCGACGATAGCCTTGTTAAGAATATTTAATTCCTCTTCAAGGTCGGTGACTTCATATTTTAAAAAGAATAGCGCAACACTCATGATGGCTGCGAGTAGAAGTGTGAGTACTGTCGTCTGTCGCATTCTCCTCTTCCCCTTCTATTCACCTACAATATCTGGCCAAGCTGGTGCATCATTGCGCTCAGCCACTCGAAGCCGGGCAGAACGTGCCCGAGGATTTTGTGCTGCTTCATCTTTCCCAGGTTTGATGGCGCCGCGCTTCACTAATGTGAAGCTCGGGACCGGCACCGCATCGGGATTATCGGGCAGATGGCGGGAACCGCGCCCCATAGCCCCACTATGTTCGTGGAGGAAAGATTTCACTTGACGGTCTTCCAACGAATGGAAAGACACAACGGCCAAACGGCCGCCCGGAGCAAGAATTTTTTCCGCTCCTATCAAGCCACGTTCAAGTTCTCCAAACTCGTCATTGACTTGAATACGCAACGCCATAAAAGTCCGGGTGGCGGAATCAATCCCGTCCTTTGACCGGCGCACAATACCATGGATGATTTCGACCAATTGAGTGGTCGACAAAATCGGGTTGTTTTCTCTGCCGGCAACAATGGCACGGGCAATTTTCCGTGCATAGCGTTCTTCACCATAATTATAAATCACATCTGCAATTTCTTCTTCCGGCGCCTGATTGACAAAATCGGCTGCGGTTGGCCCGTCGCCACTCATGCGCATATCAAGCGGGCCAGCAAAGCGGAAGGAAAAGCCGCGTACCGGATCATCGATTTGCGGCGAGGATACGCCGAGATCAAGCGTTACCCCATCGACCTTAGCCACCCCTGCAGCGGCCATTAAATCTGTCATGTCACCAAAGCAACCTTCAAGCACAGTGAGACGGCCATCATATTTATCACTCAATTCAGCACCGAAAGTAATCGCGGCGGGATCGCGATCAATGCCAAACACTTGGGTTGCGGCGGCCTCTAGTATCGCTTGGCTGTAACCACCACGACCGAAGGTGCCATCGACATAGATGCCGCCATCACGCGGATTAAGCGATGTGACAACTTCGTGCATCATGACGGGAATATGACCATTAACTGTATTGGCGGAAGTCATGAACTACCTCCGTCATCCGAACGCAGGCGGAGCGTCGCCCCCCTGCTTCGAGCACGTTCAAAGGCCTCGGCATTATGGGTTTCATAAGCTTCGGGCTGCCAGATTTGAAATCGAGTGCCGCGGCCCACAAAGACGGCTTGTGTGGTAAGACCGGCATAGTCGATAAGCTCTTGTGGGAACTGGACCCGGCCTTCGGTGTCATAGGCAAGCTGATGGGAGTTTTCCAATAGCGTCGTCGCGAGATCGTCTTGCTCATCGGAAAACAGCTCAAGATCATCGAGGCTATCAATAACGCGTTGGATAAACGCTTCACCGCATCCTTCGATGGCGGTATATTTAAAGGAACGATAAACATAGATGCCGGGGAAGCCGGATTTCTTGGCAGCAGGCACCGTAAGGGTGTCGCGAAACGGTTTAGGTACCGATACACGCCCCTTTTTATCAATCTTATTGGTATGCCTGCCGATTAACGCAGCCATTTTTTCCCGCCTCAACATATTTTGACGGCAGGCCTTTGATGTTTTCTAAATGAGGTCTTAACCCTCAGAAAACGCAGATCAACCGTCAATTTAACACCCTCTCAAAATACCACTCCCAGTGGGCTTATTTGGGATAACATGGGATTTAATGGGCGTCAATGGAATAAGGTGCCAGATTTTAAGTTAACAAAGTCTTTCCAGGCACGAATTTGATCCCAACGACCCCCCAGTGAACCCTCGACTGAGGATGGGTTTTAGGCAAAAAATTAGGTGAAAATAGGGAGTTAGAGTGGTTTTATTGTGTTAAGGAGCCGTGGACGGGTTAGTTTTTGAAATGTCTCTTGGGACACATTAATTCAACAAACGACTAAATCGTCTCAGAAAAGTAGGTGATGGTTTTCTCAAGACCCTGTTCCAACTGTACATTTGGCTGCCAATTAAGCTTTTCCTTAGCTAAGGTAATGTTCGGACAACGTTGCAGCGGATCATCCTCAGGCAACGGCTCGTAAATTAGTTCAGATTTGGCGTCGGTCATTTTAACCACCAGCTTCGCCAATTGCATAATCGTAAACTCACCGGGATTACCGAGATTAATCGGCCCGG
>CAJWIB010000326.1 GCA_913041095.1 uncultured Rhodospirillaceae bacterium
GGGGCGACTGGTTGCCGCCGGTGCAGCCAAAGCCATATTCTTCAGCCAAAATATGATCCATGGCGAGCGTATCGCCATCGTTAAAACTGTTGCTGGTGAGTTTGAAATCTGACATCGCTGCCTCCCTTTTTTGCAAGGTTAGAAAAGGAAGCAGGTATTTTCAAGATAAATAATACTAAGCGTTTGAAAATATGGGGGAAAACGGCAATTGGATAAAATATTATACCCATTCACATCTTAGTCTTTGTCTGTTTATCCGCTTGTTATATCCGGATGCGAGACTGCAGGAGTTCGAAAGGGAGATTACAGTGAAATTTATTCTCCTCCCTTCCTAAACTAGCCTTTAAACTCACCTAAATATTTAGAGATCAAAAATGCAAAAGCCCGCGCAACGATCAGCGGGTTTTTTTGGGGTACGAAAATCTATTTTATGCTGTCGAGAATTTTGGACAGTCTCGCGGTGCCTAAATATTCCCGGTTGCCATCGCCATAAACAACTTTACCCTGCCGGTCAAAAATAAAACTAGCCGGGACATAAACCAACGGTGAGAAGTCTTTCTCGACTTTTTGGTTGGCGCGGATGACCCGAATAGCCGGGTGGAAGGTTCGCACCATACTGCGCAGGCGGGAGGGCGAATCGTCACCATAACGGTCTTCGGACCAACTTACCGCGACGATGTTAACTTGTTTGGTCCCGCCTTCATTTAAGAATTTACGGAGTTGCACGAACTCCGCACGGCAGGTGGTTCACCAACTGGCAAAGAAAGTAACCAGGACCGGCTTGCCGTCGAAAGTTTCCTGCCCAACTTTCTTGCCCAGCACCGGTTGTGCCGCTATCAATCCGGCTTTGACGCTTTCTGATAGACTGAGACCCGGGCCGGCTGTCGCCGATGCAGCCATTATTACAAATGCGTTAATTGCAGCTGCGATAAATAAATGTACTATTTTCATATGTTTTTCACCTGAATTAATCTCAATTTCCGAAATCACTTTTACAATAGATAAGCACCAATTTCAGGCTTTATATTCCTCCAGCCGGCAAAATCGCGTGTGTCAGGAGTCCCATAAATAGTCAGAGTTCAATTCTGCCATTGTTGTGCAGCCGATCTGGGCGAGGGTGATATCAACTTCGGTGGCAAACATGTCCAGCACGTGCTGACCGCCTGCTTCACCCAACGCACCAACGCCAAAGACAAAGGAGCGGCCGGAAAATACGAATTCAGCGCCTAAGCAAAAGGCTTTGATAATATCGCTGCCAGTACGCACCCCACTATCGAGCATAATGGTCATGCCATCACCAGCCGCCTCGACGACGCGGGGCAGGGCCTCGATGGTGGAGGGTGCACTATCCAGCTGTCGTCCGCCATGATTGGAAACGATAATGCCATCGGCACCAATCCGTTTGGCGGTTTCAGCAGACTTTGCGGAGAGAGCGCCTTTAATCAGCATCGGGCCATCCCAGTCAGCGCGAATGCGCCGCATCAAATCTTTGTCGAGTTTGGGCGATACTTGCAATGCTTGAGCAGCGTTAAGGGATTTACCTGCTGCAGCGTCGTCAATATAGGGCGCCATATTTTCAAATCGCGGCTTGCCGTTGACGAGAGTTGCCAGTGCCCAATTTGGTTTCCGCGCAATATCCCAGATATTTTTTGGCGTCATTTTAAACGGCATCGTAAAGTCATTGCGGAGATCGCGCAGGCGCCGTGAAGGTATTGGAATGTCGACCGTGACGACCAATACGTTCATACCAGTTGCTTTGGCGCGTTTCAGCAATTCAAAGCAAATATATTCCTGGCCCGGGACATAAAGCTGAAACCAGGCATGATCCGGTGCGATTTCGGCGATTTGCTCAATCGACGAAGTGCTGACGGCGCTCAGGGTGTAAGGGATGTTCCGCTCCCGCGCCATGGTCGCCAAATAAGTATCAACCTTGGGCCAAATTAGATTGGCGAGCCCGACCGGCGAGACACCGATCGGCGCATCATAGGTATGTCCAAAAATAGTTACTTTCTGATTACGCTCGGTGACATCTCGCATGTATTCCGGGCAAAGCACAATATCAGTAAAACCCTGCCGATTGCGGGCTATATTTGCCTCGTTACCGGCACCGCCATCGAGATAATCAAAGGCAAGTTTAGGGATGCGTTTTTTGGCGCGCGCTCTGAGGTCATCAATAGTGAGGAAGTCTGTAGCTTTCATGGGGTATTTACCTAGATTTAGACCGGCTGAATTCCGGTTTCATAAAATTCCCTCTGTTTTTCTTCGGCGATGTTCAGCATGCGCTCGAGTACGTTGGGATCTTGCGCGCCGGAAATGGAAAACTGACGCTCAAAAATAAAGGCCGGAACGCCACTGATACCAAGCCGGTGGGAGCGGGGATTCTGTTCCAGAACATCGGCGACGTCTTCATCGCTATAGAGATAGTCGCGTAACGCTTGTTCATCGAATCTTTGAGAGATCCCGATATCGATCAACACGGAACGATTGCCGATATCACGGCCTTCGATGAAATACTTCTGATATAGCGTCTCAACCATTTCCGTCGCGCGATTTTGGCGCGCGGCAAAACGAACCAGACGGTGAGAATCAATTGTGTTAGGGGCACGCTTTACTTGGTCAAAATCAAATTCGATACCAACCGATTGGCCAGCTTGATTGATGGTTTTAAACAAGCGATCCGAGCGCAAGTCGTTACCAAATTTTTTACGCATATAACCATGAAAATCAGAACCTTCCGGCGGCATATACGGATTGAGTAAAAAGGCGTGCCAGTATATCTTGGCATTGAGCTGAGGGCGTCGGCTCAGCATTTTCTCAAGCCGCCTCTTGCCGATGAAGCACCACGGACAAATCGTATCGAATATAATGTCGATATGCATGTTTACAGGCTAGCGCTGTTTGGCATAAGGATCAATAATTCGATCAATCGGGGAGAAATAAGATACCCTCCTAATTCAGCATGATCATTTGGCCACATACTATCCTACAGTGATATTTTTATAGTTGCCCATTTTTTTATAACGGTCATACCAAAACTAGATTACGGATCGTGGGCCAAATGGTAAAAAACTATGAACTTTAGAATTCTTTGTTCGTGGCCTCATCCTGTGTTTTGGTTATCTGTTTCTTTGCCTTGCGGCACTCCAGTCGCCATGTCGAATAATTGGA
>CAJWIB010000327.1 GCA_913041095.1 uncultured Rhodospirillaceae bacterium
TGCAGCCTGATGACGTCATTATGACCGCAACCTATGAACGGGTGCATGATCTCACCGCCGTTGATCCCTGGAAAAAACCAGCATTGGAAGAAGCTTAAAAAGCGCTATCCCATAAGCGACGGCATGAACAATGTCACCGGCGGAAATAGTACCAGCAAAGTCAATCGCACCAAATCAGCCATCCAGAAGGGTGTGACACCTTTAAAAATGGTGCCCGTACTAATGTCAGGCAGCATGGTATTGAGCACAAATATGTTCATGCCAACGGGCGGCGTAATCAAACTAATCTCGGTGACGACAACGACAATGATGCCGAACCAAACCGGATCAAGATTTAGTCCTAGAACTATTGGGAAAAACAGCGGGACGGTCAGCAGGATCATTGCAATACTGTCAAGCACCGCGCCAAGTCCAACATAAATCAGCATGATCGCAAATATGACAAGCAGGGGATGGGTATCGAGGCTGGTTACCCAAGCGCCCATCGTTTCCGGCATACCCGTCTCGTTCATCAAATTGGAAAAGATGAGGGCGCCGATCAATATAAAGAACAGCATTGCAGTCGTTTGTGCCGAATCCGCCAGCAGTTCAAATAATGTCTTCCAGGTGAGAGCACCCCGGAACAGGCAGAAGAAAAATCCGCCGCAAGCACCGATGCCGGCGGCTTCTGTCGGCGTAAACAGGCCGAAGTAAATACCGCCAATCACGATTAGAAACAGCAACAGCACGCCCCAAACCTGACTGAGCGCCTGAAAGCGTTCTTTCCAACTCGTGCGTTTACCAGGCGGGCCGATTTCCGGGTTCATACGGGTGACGATTGAAATGGCGATGTTGTAGCCGATGATACCGAGCACGCCCGGTACGATACCGGCAATAAATAAGGCGCCGATATCGGTCGAGGTCATAATTCCGTAGATCACCATAATCACACTTGGTGGAATCAAAATACCAAGCGTGCCGCCAGCAGCAATGGCGCCGGTGGCCAATGTATCAGCATATTTATAACGCCGCATCGGTGGCATTGCGACTTTGGACATGGTGGCGGCGGTGGCAACCGAAGAGCCGCAAACCGCGCTAAAGCCGCCGCAGGAAATAATAGTTGCCATGGCGAGTCCGCCGCGTTTGTGACCGATCCAGGCATGGGCAGCGGTATAAAGCTCGTCTGCCAGACCTGCGCGCGTGATAAAACTACCCATCAGTACGAATAAAGGGATAACCGAGAGTTCCGAGGATTGTGCCGTGTCATAGGCCAGCCGCCCCACCATCGAAAGCGTGCCGGGCCAGCTGACATATTGGGCGAAGCCGAAGATGCCAACAGCAGCCATCGAAAAAGCAACCGGGACGCGGAGAAAAAGAAGCGCGATCAAAATCGCAAAGCTAATGAGGGCAGCGATCATGTATTGAGCTTCCTATATATTTTCTGCTGATACTTCCGTCAGATCACGGTCGGGTAAAAAGGTCAGGGCAATTTGAATTGGCACACTTATAATAGTCATGATGGCCATAAAATAACCGACCGGCGCCAACGGAATTTTGAGAAATAGAGTAACGTCATTGTAGTCAGCAAGTTTGCCAGCGACATCCCATAGGCGCCAGGCAAAAATGACTAAAATGACGGTGCACAAGAGATTAACGCAATACTTTTGAAGTAGGCGCAGCTTGGGACCGATGAAGCCGTCGAGCAGAGTAACGGCTACGTGGCCTTGATTGGCGGTAACAATGGGCACGCCGGCGAAAACTAAAATGCCCATTAGAATCTCAGTAACCTCGAACAGGCCAACGATGGAATAATTGAAGGCGTCGCGGGATACGACATCAATGACCACCAGCCACATGATAACAAACAATGTCACCGAAGCGAATAGAGTTAACGCCCGACTCATCTGTTCGCGGAGCCGGGCGTATGAGACTTCTTCTGTCATAAGTTTAATATATCAAACTTATTTGCTGGCTGCTTCGATTTTTTTGATCTCAGTTTTAAGCATGGCCAAAGCGGCTTCGCCGTCGACGCCCTTGGCGGCGGCCTTTTTCATCCATTCAGCTTGGATTGGTTTCCAAAGTTCTTTGGCTTTCTTGGTAAAGGCAGCAGGCATTGGAATAATTTTAATACCATTTTCTTTCATATGTTTGATGCCGTTCCGGTCAGCTAAATCCCACGCATCGCCGATATAGTTGGCAGCGTGCTCTCCGGAAATACCTTCGATGATCTTCTGATCTTTTTTGGAAATACCATCCCATTTGGCCTGGTTCATAAACATTTGGAACATTGTGGCGTAAAGACCTCCGGGTGGTACGGTGGTGAATTTAACCAATTTACCCAGTTTGAAGTTTTTGATGCCTTCGTAGGTTAAGAACACACCATCAATCACGCCTTTGGAAAGCATGTTATGCACTTTGGTGATTGGGGCAAAAATCGGTGTGGCACCCATTGATTTCGCCAAAGCACTGATATTATCGCCGGACACTCGAAGTTTGAGGCCTTTGAGTTCACCCATTTTGTTGACTGGTCGCTTGGCGTTATGGATCAGGCCGGGACCATGAACCCAAACCGTCAATAATTTCATGCCTTTGGCTTCGTTGGCTTGCTCAAAATGCTTTTTATAGACCCGCCAATATCCGACTGTCCGCGCCTTGGCACTATTCGTCAGGAACGGGAATTCCGCTACCTTGTGAAGCAAAAAACGGCCTGGGGTATAGGCTGGAATAATGTGGGCGACGTCAATTGCGCCGCCTTTAATAAAATCGTGATAGGCGGGCGGTGCGCCGAGACCTTTGGTCAGCATGCGGACATTGACCCGACCTCCGGTTGCTTTTCCGACACTTTTGACCCAAACATCAACGCCAAATTTACGCATTTCATGATGCGGTGGATCCCATGTTGCGTAGCGAAGATTTTGACCAGCTTTGGCGTCGGCAATGCCGCCCAATGCCAATCCAGCTAAGGCTGCGCTGGTGGTTAGCACAGCGGTAAATTTCTTAATCATAATTCTTTCTCCCAAAATTTGAATTTAAGCGTTAATTGCACCGTCTCCAATTGAAGTGGTGATAGTCCAATTACAGATGGTGTTTAGAAAGTTTTCCCCCTGCTTCCCCTTTAACTCTTGATGACACTTTCATGCTTCAAAATATAAAGATATTCAGCAAATCTCAT
>CAJWIB010000328.1 GCA_913041095.1 uncultured Rhodospirillaceae bacterium
AGCCTGTATCCGGACTGCATCTGGCGGCGTATTTGTTCAAGAAAATCAGCTTCATCCAGATGCGGCCGTAACTGATCCATAATTGGATAAGCCGCCGTAATTTGATCATCATCTTCACAGAATTTTACAATCACTGAACTCGTCATAGCTCCACACGTAACCTTATTCCAACATCAGGGAAATCATACCATCAGCCAGCTTAGGCTCAAACCAAGTACTTTTTGGTGGCATAATTTCTTTCGCGTCCGCCACCGACATAAGTTCAATAATGCTGGTTGGAAACAGCGCGAACGCAACCGCCCAATGGCCATTATCGACGCGTTTCTCCAACCCAATCATCCCGTGTATACCGCCAATAAAATCAATGCGTGGGTCGATACGCGGATCACCGATACCTAAAATCGGTTCAAGCAGACGCGACGTCAGCAGCGAGATATCCAGCCGGTCAACTGGCGATCCACCATTTGGTGCTGGTTCTTTTAACACCAAGGCATACCATTTACCGCTCAGATACATGCCAAAATTGTTACGGACCGTCGGTTTTGCCGGTTTGTCCACTTGTTCAACAATAAATTCCGCCTCAATTTTTTTGAGAAACCCCGCTTCTGAAAGCCCATTCAAATCTTTGACCACGCGATTGTAGTCTAGAATCTGAACCTCAGACTCGGGAAAACTAACAATCAGGAAAAAGTTGTACTGCTCAGCGCCGGTGTGATTTGGATTATCTGCTTTTCTGGCTTCGGCAATTCGTGAAGCCGCCGCGGTACGGTGATGTCCGTCGGCAATATAAATGACTTTAACCCTATCAAAACCTTGCGTAATTTTGGCGATGTCATCGGGTTCGGTTACCACCCAAAGTGTGTGTTCGACTTTGCCTTCGCCGACGACATGATAATCGGCAGCGCCTTTAATTGTTTTTTGAATTACTTCGGCCAGCAAAACATCAGGCTTGTGAGTGGTGAAGATCGGACCGGTTTGCGCGTTCACTGCATCAATCTGCCGTACCCGGTCGGTTTCCTTGTTGGGCTGCGTAAATTCGTGGCGACGAATAAGATTGGCTTCGTAAGCTGCCACCGAACCCGCACCGACAATACCGGTTTGGATATGATCACCTAGCTGAAGCTGATAGATATAATAATAGTCTTCCGGGTCTTGCCTGAGAATCCCTTCAGCCACCATGTGCTTGATATTCTCGGATGCCTTTGAGTAAACTTCATCAGAATAGACATCCGTACCTTCCGGCAGATCGATTTCAGGCTTGGAGATATGAAGAAAACTCCATGGCTTTTCTTCCACTAAAGCAAGCGCTTCAGCAGTATTCACCACATCATAGGGCGGCGCGACAACCTCTTGCGCCAAATCTGGAATTGGTCGAAGCGCCGCAAACGGCTGCACGATATGATCTTGCCGCGAATTCTGTGTCGGTTTACTCATTAAAATTTCCTACCAAAAAAAAAGGCTGCCGCCTGATCCTTATAACAATCAAACGACAGCCTTATTTAGCAAGCTTACCAGCCAAGTTAAACCGGTAATTAGCTGGTAGTTAATTTATTCGGCAGCAATCTCCGGCAATTCGGCAAGCGCTGCATTTAATTTATCTTTATCGTACTGAACATCTTCCAGTTGACCGGAAAAATAATCGGTATAAGCCTGCATATCGAAATGTCCGTGTCCAGATAGGTTAAACAGGATTGAGCGCGACTGTCCTTCTTCTTTACAAGCCAAAGCTTCGGCAATTGCGCCGCGAACAGCGTGGCTCGATTCAGGAGCCGGAACAACACCTTCAGCACGGGCAAAATCAACAGCCGCTTTAAAGCATTCGGTTTGATCATAAGCGCGGGCCTCGATCGCATCCAATTCCACCAAATGACTAACCAGTGGCGCCATCCCGTGATAACGCAAACCACCAGCGTGAATTCCTGGTGGCACAAAGGCTGAGCCAAGGGTGTGCATTTTAACTAATGGGGTCAGGTGGCCGGTATCACCAAAATCATAGGCGTAACGGCCTTGGGTAAGCGTCGGACAAGCAGAAGGTTCAACGGCAATCGCCCGCACGGCTTTACCACCCCGGAATTGCTCACCGAGGAACGGAAAGGCGAGACCGGAAAAGTTACTGCCGCCGCCGGCACAACCGATCACGATATCCGGATAATCATCCGCCATTTCGAGCTGCATGATGGCTTCTTGACCAATAATAGTCTGATGGGTCAGCACATGGTTAAGCACACTACCGAGCGAATATTTAGTGTCGTCATTGGTCGCAGCAATCTCGACCGCTTCAGAAATCGCAATACCGAGACTTCCAGTAGAATCCGGGTCTTGCTCAAGAATAGCGCGGCCTGAATTGGTTTCCTCACTAGGCGAAGCCACACAACGCGCGCCATAAGTTTCCATCAAAGCCCGGCGATACGGTTTCTGTTGATAACTAACTTTCACCATATAAACGTCGACTTCGAGATCGAATAATGCGCCGGCAAAGGAAATCGAAGATCCCCATTGGCCTGCACCAGTCTCTGTAGTGAGACGACGGACGCCTTCTTCTTTATTGTAGAAAGCTTGAGCAATGGCCGTATTTGGCTTATGGCTGCCGGCCGGGCTCACGCCTTCATATTTATAAAAAATCCGCGCTGGCGTATCGAGAGCTTTCTCTAAACGACGAGCCCGCATTAATGGCGATGGCCGCCATTGGCGATAAACATCACGCACCGGTTCAGGGATTTCAATTTCCCGTTCGGCACTGACTTCCTGCATGATAAGAGCCATTGGAAATAACGGCGCGAGATCCTCAGGCCCAATCGGCTGGCCGGTTCCTGGATGTATAACCGGCGCCAGTGGCTCCGGTAAATCGGCAGCAATATTGTACCAATTTTTTGGCATCCTATCTTCGTCTAAGATGTATTTTATAGTGTCACTCATGTTTGGAATAACCTCCCTTAATTTATATGAGATTGTGATTAATTTTATTTGAAATTATAACTGATTAAATATTAATTCTCCCTAAAATACCAGTCCTTGATCTTAATTAAAAAAACGGCCGCCAAAGGCGGCGTTTCTCCGCATTAAAAAAATTGCAGATTATTTCTTGGTGAGACGCAGCGCGACAAAGCGCAATCCCGCTTGCCCCTCGATCAGAAGTAACACCGATTT
>CAJWIB010000329.1 GCA_913041095.1 uncultured Rhodospirillaceae bacterium
CATCCAAATAGGCAAGGTAGCAACGATCAGGCCGCTCAGGATAAACATTGGTGTTGTGCGCCCGGTAACCGCCATCAAAAGTTGGGTGACGTGGGGGTGGCGCCTCGCTGTCGCCTTGGCGCGTACCCGGATACCACCAGCGGCCAACCTCTTCGGGTTTTGCGGGGTTGCTAACATCGATGCAGCGGTAAAATTGGCAATCTTTGGGATTGGTTGGCTCGAAATCAGCGGCGCCGCCGGCAAAGTGAATATATTCACCATCGGCGAACCACAATTGATGAACGCCCATCGAATGCGGACCCGAACAATCAAAAAACGAAATCGATTTCGGGTTTTCCGGGTCGCTGATATCAAACAGCTCAATACCTGCAGGCTTTTCATTAAAGCCGGGGGAGCGGTCATCAGCAGCTTTCCAACATTGATAGGCAACCGCCATAACGTCACCGGTAACTTCCAGTGAATTGGACCTGACATGATCATGGGGTAGCTCGGTTTGAATGATGATCTTAGGGTTCTTGATGTCGGTAATATTAACGCCGGTAAAATTTTTCGGCGCACCTTCATGGGCTAGCCACATAATGCGCCGCCCGTCCTTGGTAATTTGAATACCCATACCCTCGCCCATGCCCCCGAAGCCCCCAAGCGTGTTCTGCGAGACCAGTTTCATATTCCAGGATTTTTCTTGAGGCATCTTCTTCCCCTATGTCTATTTTAAATATTATCGGCAAAGAGTTAGCGGTTCAAAATTAATTTGCCAAATCAATTGCGTGAGCAACTCGTGATTATGACGTCTCCAGGTCTCGTAACCGGTAGCGCTGTAATTTACCGGTCTGGGTTTTGGGTAATTCTTCAATGAAGGCAATAGCGCGGGGGTATTTGTAGGGTGCAATCTCCTTTTTGGCAAAATCTTGGAGGGTTTTGATCAGGTCATTGGTACCGTCAAAGCCGGTTCTAAGCACAATAATGGCTTTGACAATATTGCCGCGTTGAGGGTCAGGTGAGGCGATGACCGCACATTCGGCGACGGCTTCATGCTCCAGCAACACACTTTCGACCTCGGGGCCGGAAATATTATAGCCCGACGAAATTATCATATCATCGGCGCGGGCGACATATTTGAAGTAACCGTCTTCATCCATTTCATAGATATCGCCGGGATAGTTCCAGCCATCCTTGACATAAACCAGTTGACGATCGGGATCATCAAGATATTTGCAGCCGGTTGGTCCTTGTACAGCCAGTTGGCCGGGGGTGCCTGGTGGCACTTCATTGCCGCTATCGTCGACAACGCGTGCGCAGTAGCCGGGGATCGCTTTGCCGGTGAAGCCGGGTCGCATTTCCTCCGGGCTTGCCGAAATAAATATTTGGAACATCTCGGTTGACCCCAGACCATCGATCAGACGAATACCAGTGGCCTTGCGGAAAGCCTCCCAAGTTGCCTTGGGGAGAGTCTCGCCGGCTGAAACGCCCTGGCGCAACGACGATATATCATAATCACCAGCGATATCCGCCATTGCCCGAAAAGCCGTTGGCGCGGAATAAATTTGCGTAATTTTATACTGCTGGATGGTTTCGAGGATATCGTTCGGCAAAGGGCTTTCAAGAAAGCGGGTCGATGCTCTGAACAACATGGGAAAAATCAAAATACCACCAAGCCCAAAGGTGAAAGCTAAAGGCGGCGTGCCGGTGATAATGTCGTCAGGTGTTATTTTGCCGACATAGCGGGCGAAGGTATCAGCGGATGCCATCACATCGCGGTGAAAATTAACGGCGCCTTTGGGTTTGCCCGTCGTGCCCGAGGTAAAGGCGATCAGCGCGACGTCATCGGCGGCGGTGTTTGCGGTCTCAAACTGGCCCGATTTATCGTCCCCGGCAGTTTCTAAAGTTGCCGCCTCGCCGCCGGTACCGGTTTTGGAGAAATAAAATGTGTGCGTGATACTATCGGTAAGCTCTAACGCGCCCACCATTTCCTCGGCCAGCTCAATATCGCAAAGGGCGATGGAGACTTGAGCTTTTTCAATGACATACTGTAATTCACGGGCGCGCAGCAGCGGCATTGTGGCGACACATATACCCCCGGCTTTCTGGACGCCAAACCAAGCCGCGACCAGCATCGGAGTATTTGGCGCTCTGAGTAACACCCGGTTACCGGTCACCAAGCCGCAATCCTCGGTCAAGACCTCGGCGACGCGATTGGCGCGATCTAACAGCTCGTGATAGGTCCAAGTGGTTGCAGCTAAATGAAGCACCGGATTATCGCCGAAACCTTCAGCAACGGCTTTGTCTAATAGCTCGGTGGCAATGTTCATGTGATCCGGATAGGTTGCCAATTCCGGAGTGCCGGAAAAATCAATTTTAGAGAGAGTCTCCGCCGAAGGCAGGTTGTCGCTGGCAAAAGTATCTTGGTAGGCGGTGCCGACGCCACCCGGAAGTTTACTGGTCATAATCGTCCTCGTCAGTCTTCGTCTCTTTCAGCCGTCTGAATGGAGGCTTTCAGCTCACCTAATAAAGCGTAAAGTTGAGATGCATTGTCGCGATCCAAATTAGCTATCAAATTATTCACCCAGGAAACATGCGCTGGGATCATCTCGTCGAGTGCCCGTTTGCCGCCTGCGGTCAGGCGAATGTGTTGAACGCGGCGATCTTCCGGTGAAGGGTCGCGTTTGATGAGCTTGTCCTCGACCAGCCGATCCACCAGCGGCGTGATATTGCCGTTGGTTACCATCATGCGCCGCGACAATTCCCGCATCGGCTGGCCATTCGGAGACCGGTCGACCTGCGCCAATACATCAAAGCGGGGTAAGGTGGTGTCAAATTTGTCACGTAAATTTTTACGCACCCGCCGCTCGATTAAGTTGGCGCAGGTTAGCAATCGCAACCAGATGCGAACATCAAGTTGCTCGTCATCGCTCAGCCCGGTTTCATAATCACTGCTCGATTGGCTGTCATCTTTACTTTGTTCTGAGGTTCCCGTGGATCGTGCATTTACCATGTGTCTAGCAAGTCCCGATTTTTCGGCCCTATTGTTATTTTACTTTAAGTCTAAACTATTTAATATTAAAGCAAATTTGAATTT
>CAJWIB010000330.1 GCA_913041095.1 uncultured Rhodospirillaceae bacterium
ATCCTGCCGTTAAGGCGGGCTCAATCATATATCCGGACAGCCGTGTATCCTTGCTGATCACTACGCGGTGACGGTAATCGCCACGGGTGAAATGCAGCCCAGCTGCCATGCCGACATTAAGGGCGGTCTCGGCCGTCATCGGTTCCAAATTCGCGGTGCCGCGGATACCGTCAGTTCCAAATAGTTTGCGTATCATCTATCTTTATCAATCGGAGAATTAAAGCGCTCACGCTGAGACACTTCTAATATAGTCTCGACCCAGCGTCACCTAACTTTTTATTGCAGTATTTTACGCCCCTTCTACATGAAGTGCAGAAAGGGCGTCGCGGGTCTCAGCGACATCATGGACGCGGAGGATTTCAGCACCGTTGTGAACAGATTTTACCGCAACGGCAAATGATTCGGGCAGCCGTTCATGCAGTTTTTTATGCCTACCGAACTTGCGCGACAAACCAACTAGAATCGGGCACCCAAGTTCTTTAAACTGATCCAGATTGTCGATGAGTTTAAGATTTTGATCTCGCGTCTTACCAAATCCAAATCCTGGATCAATCGCGATCCGCGCTTTGTCAATACCGGCATCAACGCAGGTATCTATGCGCGTGCCTAAATATCTACTGACCTCGCCGACGACATCCTTGTAGGTCGGATTATCCATCATCGTGGCGGGCTCACCTTGCATATGCATCAGCACAACAGCGGCATCGCTCTTGGCCGCAACTGCGAGAGAACCCTCACCTTCCAGTGCTGATACATCATTGAGGATCACCGCACCGGCGTCCAGGGCTCTGGTCATAACATCGGCGTGGCGGGTATCGATTGAGATGACAGCACCGGTCTTGGCGAGCCCTTCAATAACCGGCAGCACGCGGCCGGCTTCTACTTTTGAGCTGACCGGAACTGCGCCGGGACGTGTCGACTCGCCACCGATATCGAGAATATCCGCACCATCTGCCAATAGTTTTTTACCGTGATCGATTGCCGAAGCAACATCAAGAAACTCACCCCCGTCAGTGAAACTGTCAGGGGTGACATTTACAATGCCCATAATAAGTAGGTGATCTAGCGACAAATTGGCGAAACTGCGCACCAAAAAGATTTAACCTTCAGGTTGCGGCTTAGGTGTGAAATCGCCACTGCCGGTGTCTTTATCCCGATCTTTTTTCGCTGCCGCTCCGCTTGACGGCACGGATGATTTCGCGTGTCCTTCTGAATGGTCATCATCAAGGTCGGGCCGGAAAATCGCTTCACCTTTCAGCAGCGCGTCGACTTCACTACCGCTCAGGGTTTCGTATTCCAGCAAGGCTTGCGCCAGTTGCTCAAGATCATTGGCTTTCTCAGCTAAAATCTTATTTGCAACGTCTTCGGCTTCCTCAATCAAACGACGCACTTCTTCATCGATCAATCTGGCCGTCGCATCGGAAACATTTTTATGCCGCGCCACGGAATGGCCGAGGAAAATTTCTTCATCATTATCAGTGTAGCGGAGCCGCCCAAGCTTATCGCTAAAGCCGTATTCGGTAACCATGCGGCGGGCCATCTCGGTTGCTTGCTGAATATCATTGCCGGCGCCTGTGGTGACATTTTCTTCACCAAAAGTAATTTCTTCGGCCAACCGGCCACCGAACATCACCGCCAGCTTGGATTTAAGTTCAAGCTTGGAATAACTGTATTTGTCACGTTCCGGCAACGACATGGTCACACCCAAAGCACGGCCACGGGGTATGATGGTTACTTTATGGAGCGGATCATGTTTCGGCACATTGATGCCAACAATGGCATGGCCGGCTTCGTGATAAGCGGTCAGTGCTTTTTCATCATCCGTCATCACCATGGAGCGGCGTTCGGCCCCCATCATAACTTTGTCTTTTGATGCTTCAAAGTTAGCCATGGTGACCATGCGGCCACCGGTACGCGCTGCCAACAGCGCTGCTTCATTGACCAAATTGGCAAGATCAGCGCCAGAGAATCCAGGTGTGCCACGGGCAATAACCTTGGCATCGACATCGGGTGCCACCGGAACTTTCCGCAGGTGAACTTTGAGAATTTTTTCCCGACCCACGATATCCGGATTGGGCACAACCACTTGACGGTCAAAGCGGCCAGGACGGAGCAGTGCCGGATCTAGAACATCGGGACGGTTGGTTGCCGCCAGCAAGATTACGCCTTCATTAGTCTCGAAGCCGTCCATCTCAACTAACATTTGATTGAGTGTTTGCTCACGCTCATCATTACCGCCGCCGAGACCAGCGCCACGGTGGCGACCGACCGCATCAAGCTCGTCAATAAAGATAATGCACGGCGCGTTCTTTTTGCCTTGTTCAAACATATCGCGAACCCGGCTGGCGCCCACACCGACAAACATTTCAACAAAGTCAGAACCGGAAATCGTGAAAAATGGCACATTAGCTTCACCGGCGATTGCCCGCGCTAGCAAAGTTTTACCAGTACCTGGAGGACCGACCAGCAAGCAGCCTTTTGGAATTTTCCCGCCGAGGCGTTGGAACTTGGCAGGATCTTTGAGAAAATCAACAATTTCTTCAAGTTCCTGTTTGGCTTCATCAATACCGGCAACGTCTTCAAAAGTGATACGACCGGTTTTTTCGGTCAGTAATTTGGCTTTTGATTTACCGAATCCCATGGCTTTGCCGCCACCGCCCTGCATCTGCCGCATGAAGAAAATCCAGACACCTATCAGCAACAGCATCGGGAACCAGGAGATCAGAATACCAAATATCGATAGTTCATCTTCGGTTGGGACGGCCTTAATATGAACGCCCTTTTTGCTCAGATTAGGAATCAGCGACGGGTCATCCGGCAGATAGGTGCGGAACTCGCGGCCATCACCATAATGACCGGTAACTTTCTTGCCTTGAATGGTAACATCTCGCACATCGCCACTATCAACCGCGCCGATAAAATCGGAAAACGCCAAGGATTGATGCGGGCCTTTATTGGGCGAGCCTTGAAACATATTAAACAGCGTAAATATAAGCAACGCTATAATGACCCAAAGGGCCAAATTCTTCCGGAAATTCAACTTATTTCCCTTCCCTAATGAAACCGCCACAAGGT
>CAJWIB010000331.1 GCA_913041095.1 uncultured Rhodospirillaceae bacterium
AAAAATGCCGGCGTTGATATTGACGCTGGGGAGTTCCTCGTCGAGGCCATTAAGCCACTGGCTAAGTCAACAGACCGGCCTGGCGTCGCTAGTAGTCTCGGTGGTTTTGGCGGTCTCTTTGATCTCAAAGCAGCCGGTTTTGAAGATCCGATTTTGATTGCGGCGACGGATGGTGTCGGCACAAAACTTAAAATCGCGCATGCGGTCGGCATTCACAACACTATCGGCATTGATCTCGTTGCCATGTGCGTCAACGATTTGGTCGTCCAAGGTGCTGAGCCGCTTTTTTTTCTCGATTACTTCGCCACTGGTAAGCTTGATACAAATGCCGCCACTGAGGTTGTCAAAGGCATCGCCGAGGGTTGCTTGCAATCCGGCTTGGCGTTAATTGGTGGCGAGACAGCAGAAATGCCGGGTATGTATGCACCCGGTGACTATGACCTCGCTGGCTTTAGTGTCGGCGCCGCAGAGCGCGGAGCCCTACTGCCAAACGGCAACATTGAGGCTCATGATGTGGTCTTAGGACTTGCCTCCAATGGCTTGCATTCTAATGGCTTCTCCCTGGTGCGCAAGGTTGTCGAAGTCGAAGGTCTTGATTTCGCTGTGCTCGCACCTTTTGATGCCTCGCTCCCGCTTGGCGAGGCGTTGCTTGATCCGACCCGGATTTATGTCAGAAGCTGTCTGGCGGCGATCAAGTCTGGCAATGTCAAAGCCTTAGCCCACATCACCGGCGGCGGCTTGATTGTAAATATACCGCGCGTCTTAACCGGCGGCCTCGGTGTTGATCTATACGCCAAATCCTGGGATTTGCCGCCGGTGTTCGTGTGGCTCGCTAAAGCCAGCGGCATTGCTCCCCACGAAATGGCGCGAACGTTCAACTGTGGTATTGGCATGGTGCTGATCGTCCCACCGGATCATGCGGCTAGTATTCAGGAAACCCTCCGTGCACATGGCGAAACTGTGACATCTATAGGTGAAGTTGTCGAGCGAGCTGAAGGTGAAAAAGTTGTTGTCCACGATATTGAGGATGCCTGGAAGGTATGAGCAGAAAACTTAAACTCGGTGTATTAATTTCGGGACGCGGCAGCAATCTGCAATCGCTGATCGACGCCACCCAGGATGACAGCTTTCCAGCTGAGATTGTGATGGTTATCTCGAACGTACCAGACGTTGCCGGGCTCGACCGTTCAGCCAAAGCTAATATTCCTACCACCGTGATTAATCACCAGGATTTCGATGACCGGGAGCCGTTTGAAGATGTCCTTCATGACGCGCTCTCTGAGGCCGGTGTTAAACTTGTATGTCTCGCGGGCTTCATGCGGATACTAACAGATGGTTTTGTCAGTCGTTGGCTGGATAAAATGATCAACATTCACCCGTCGCTCTTGCCGTCATTTAAGGGGCTTCATACCCACGAGCGAGCAATCGAGGCCGGCGTGCGTTTTTCCGGATGCACCATTCACTTTGTCCGACCGGAAATGGATGATGGTCCGATTATCGCCCAAGCTACCGTACCCATCCGCCAGGATGACACGCCGGATGCTCTCGCCGCCCGGGTTTTGGTCGAGGAACACAAGATTTATCCCTTAGCGGTGAGAATGATCGCCGAAGGCCGAATATCTATCACCGGGTCTCAAGTCACAATAAAAGGTGCTGTCAATCCCGACAGCGCAGTAATTAATCCGGCCTGACATCACGGTCATGCTGGCCGACGATAAACTGTGCCACACCGCTAACGCTGGCAGTATTTTGACAGCCACTCGTAAGATACATAAAATCCATCATCATGACCGACATCGCGTTTTATCAACTACAACGTTCCAATCTGGAAGATGCTTTACCGAAGCTGTTGGAGCGCACACTGGCAGCGGGCAAACGCGCTTTGGTTCGGGCCGGCTCCACCGAGCGGGTCGAAGCGCTCAATGCAATTCTTTGGACCCATGGTAAAGATAGTTGGCTGCCCCACGGCAGCGCTAAAGATGGTTATGCGGAAGATCAACCGATCTGGCTCACAACCGACAACGATAATCCAAACGGTGCCAGTTTTATTTTTTTAACCGATAATATTGTGGCGACCGACCTTGATCAGTTCGAGCGCTGCTTTGATTTGTTTGATGGCAATGATGATGCTTCTATTACGGCGGCACGGACCCGCTGGAAAGAGCTTTCAGAGGCTGGCCATGAACTGCATTACTGGCAACAAAATGAACAAGGCAAGTGGGTAGAGAAAGCGGAGTCTTAAACAACCAGTTAGATTTTCCTAGCATAGACAGTGACGAAAATACCAAGGTGCAAGGCGTCAATTAACTTTAATGGAATACCAATAAGTGGCTTTAACACCGGTATTGCAATCCCACCAAATGGCAGTTTGCCGATGGTTATCGGTAGCACCTTTGAAGTCCATTCGATTTTTTTTAACGTTCAGACCATGTTTGACATAAGTTTTCGCAAATTACGGCCATTGAAATAATTCAAATACTCCGGTGGAATAATATAGGGTTCGTTTGTGCCCAGTAAACATCTGAACAAATTGTTAAAACTAGGTAAGGTAACTGTGAGCACGCCATTTGGTTTTAACAGCTTTTGAGATTTGCTTATCCATTTATTAATGTCGAGAACATGTTCGACAATTTGGTTCATAATAACTACATCAAAGCTATTGTCGGCGACCTTGAATTCTTCAAAAGAGATACTCCGAGGTACCGGCTTAAATCCCTGGCGGGATAAAATGGTCGATGGAATAAGGTAGCCACTGGTCGAACCAGCATCCTCAAAGGTATTTATTCTACCCTTTAAATCTTGCAGTGATTTTATGCCGCTATCTTTTGCCGCGTAGAATACCGTTTGATAAAAAGGTACCCCTTTTTTCCATTCATGGAGAATAATTTCGGCACCGGTTTAAGTCTCTAATCTCATTGCTGAAAAGGCTGTTTCTGATAGCAGATCAACACGTCCATTCGCCAAATAATCGGTCATTTGCTCAAGATCTTTAGCAACTAGCACATCGCTTTTTTCAATAAGGGTTGATGAAAGATTATTGGTTAAATAGTTGCCCATCCTTTCTAATACAGAAT
>CAJWIB010000332.1 GCA_913041095.1 uncultured Rhodospirillaceae bacterium
CGTTCCCTATTGATTTAATAATTTATTTTGTAAATAATAGTTTCAATTGCAACTAAATTCAATTAGAATCTTTTTATTATGAGAAATGGCGCACCAAAAGACCCTGAAAGCTTCCATCTCGAAGATTTTATCCCCTATCGCCTGGCGGTTTTAGCCAAAGCGGTGAGTACGGCGTTTGCCAAGACTTATGCTGAGCGTTTCGGCATTACCATCCCACAATGGCGGGTGATGTCAGCGATTGGACGAGCACCCAATTGCTCAGCCTCAAGTATCGTTGAACATACTGCACTTGATAAAGTTCAGGTCAGCCGGGCGGTCGCCGGTCTTATTGATATCGGCCATGTCGAACGCCGGGCGGATGAAAAAGACCGGCGCAACTCTGTTCTGAATTTCACTAAGCAGGGCCTAGATATCTATGAGCAGATCGTACCGGCGGGCCGCGCCTTCGAAGAGCGCCTGATGTCGGTGATGAGTTCAGCAGATATCGACGAGCTCGACCACCTGATCGATAAGCTGATGTCGCAGGTGAAAGAGCTTTAAAAAGTCAATTTTTCAAAAGGTGCCAGGCACCTTTATTTTTGTTAACTTTTTACGTCAGCAGCAGTATCAGCACACCACCGACAATCAGCAATGTACCGCCGATTTCAGCCCTATTGATACGCTCGCGGAATATCAGCACCGAGGTTAAAAACGTAAAGATCAGTTCGATCTGACCGAGGGCGCGCACGTAAGCTGCATTTTGTAATGTCATGGCAGTAAACCAGCCGACACTGCCAAGCATCGAAGCGAGCCCGACCAGCATCGCTTTCGAGCGGTTTTGCCAAATTCTCTTGAGTTCGTCTTTTTCTTTAAGGGCGAGATAAGGCGTCATTATGACAGTCTGAATAGCGAGCGCCACCACCAGGGTCGAAGCCGCCGGCAGAAGCGCTCCCTCACCTTCCATCGCCAAAGCCGCACCACGGTAAGATACCGCCGAAAGGCCCAACAATGCTGCCGAAGCCAAGCCGAATAAAGCGGCTTTCTCAGTCCAGGAAAATAGTATGTCTTTCATGCTGGCGCTTGATTTTGCACTCGACAACATTAAGACGCCGGCCAAACTGACAAAAATAGCAATCAAGACGGATTGCGATACCGCCTCGCCTAATAAGATCACGGTAAATATCGCGGTCTGCAGGGTCTCGGTTTTGGCATAAGCCGTGCCGACGGCAAAGCCGCGTAATGAAAAGGCGCGGAGTAGCGACACCATGGCGAGGATTTGTGCCGTGCCGCCGATAAAGGCATAGAGCCAGAACAGCCAGCCCCAATTGAGCGCATCATCGATTAAATACCGGAGCATGATCCAATAGATGATGGCGAGTGGCAGGCCAAAGGCAAAGCGCGTATAAGCCGCGCCCGTTGTCGACAGCACGGCATTGATCGATTTCTGCAACCCGTTACGTAAATTTTGCAGAAAGGCCGCCGCGACGGTAAAGAGTATCCAAGCTTCCATAGAGGCGTTTAAGGCAGATAAACGCCGCGTTTGGCAAGCGCTTCTTCAATTAACCTCTGGATCGCGCCAAGATATTTGGCCATCAATTTGACAGCGGCGGCAAACTCGACCACCCAAAAATACGGCAGCAGACACCAAGACGTAATGAAGGCAGTCAAGAAAAATGCCCTTTTACAGAAATTGCCGATGCACCATTATACCCAACTGCACAACCCCATAGGCAATCATGCCGAAAATCACGGCGTAGAGAATAACGCGGAGATGGGTTTTGAGCCGATCCACTAAAGATGTCTCGCCAGAAACGCCAGTTGCTTGTTCCAGGAATCCTCCGAGGCTTTGTAGCGGTAAGGATTAGGATCGCGGCTGGAAGTCGGGTTCATAAATGCGTGCCCCGCGCCATCATAGCGATGGAACTCATACTCAATGCCAGCAGCGATAAGCGCCTGCTCCTCGGCATCAGCATCCTCGGGTGATGGATTGCCATCATCATTGCTATAGATACCAATGCTATCACTGTCGACGTTTTCGTTGGAGATCAGCCATTGGTAGGCGGTTTCCTGATCGGCATGAATTTCTTTGTCACCAAAGCTCGCACGCTTTTCCTGGCGGTCCTTCTTCAGCGGAAAACGTTGAAATATGAAAGGCACAACACAAAGATAGCCGCTATCGGCAAAGAGTTGGATCATGTTCTCAGTGAATTGGGTGCCTTCGAGCCCGGCATGGACCGGCATATGCATGGCAACCACCAGCGCCGGATGCGGCTCGTCACCTTCCGGACCACACACCATCGCCGGCATATTTGCGCCATCGACGTCTAATGAAATCATGTTATACACGTTGCTTCCCATTTAGATTTATTAATTGACGAATAATTTAGCGCAAAAATGCCTTTGATGTACTTAGGAATTTAAGTTGTTATACTGAACACATGAGCATTGATTTCTTTATCACCTCGCTGATTGTTGTCGTCATACCTGGCACCGGCGTTATTTATACCCTGTCGCATGGGTTGTTCCGGGGACCGCTGGCGAGCGTGGTTGCGGCGTTTGGCTGTACCCTCGGCATCTTGCCCCATATTGCGACCAGTCTTTTAGGTATCGCTGCTCTTTTACATACAAGTGCCGTACTGTTTCAAACCTTTAAGTTTGTCGGCGTGGCGTATCTGTTTTACCTCGCCTGGGGAATTTGGAAAGACAGCGGCAGCTTACAAATCAACCGGCCCGAGGGGGCGCAAAACTTAACCCGGGTTTGCATCAGCGGCTTTCTGATCAATATTCTTAATCCCAAACTGTCGATTTTTTTTCTCGCCTTTTTACCGCAGTTTGTGCCAGCGGAAGAAGCCAACCCATTGACGCTGATGATCGCCATGAGCGCTATTTTTATGGCAATGACGCTCAGTATTTTTATTCTTTATGGCTTAGCGGCAGCCAAAGTCAGTACCTATGTGACATCTTCGCCGCAGGCGACCAAATGGCTGCAACGCAGCTTCGCCGGCGCCTTCGCTACCTTTGGGCTAAAATTGGCACTGACGGATAATTAATAATAAGGGGACATGTACTTGTTAC
>CAJWIB010000333.1 GCA_913041095.1 uncultured Rhodospirillaceae bacterium
GACCGATTGCCGATCGTTACCGGTGGCACTGGTCTCTATATTAGAGCTTTGATGGAAGGGCTGACAGACATTCCCGAAATTCCTCGAGAAATTAGAGAAGAAGTAACTGAACGCCGGAATCGGATCGGGCCTGAGGCGTTTCGACAGGAACTCGCTAAATTTGATCCGGTTTCCGCCGAGCGGCTCAATCCCACTGACAGCCAGCGTATGATCCGTGCCTATGAAGTTTATCTCGGCACCGAACGCTCTCTCACGGATTGGCATCAGGATGCACCGACAACACCACCGCTCGAAGCCAACTACCAATCCATCATCTTTGAGCCACCCCGGGACGAGCTCTACGCTAAATGTGAAGCGCGGTTTGACTGGATGATCGACAACGGCGTGCTAGACGAAGTGCGCGTACTTATGGAGCTCAATCTTGAGCCAAGTTTACCGGCGATGAAAGCGCTTGGTGTGCCGGAATTGATCACCCATCTGCATGACAAAATGACCCTAGAAGATGCCGTAAGTGCGGCAAAACAGGCGACCAAACGCTATGCAAAACGGCAAATGACCTGGTTTCGCGGACAAATAGTTCAAAAATATAGGGTAAATGAGCAATATTCGGAAAGATTACTACCGGAAATCTTTTCAAATATTGTCATTTAAATGTTGACGCCGTATCGCTAAAGGTATAATTTCCGCCGACTTGCGCCACACTGGACCACCCACCTAGGTTAATTAGGGGAGACCTGGTGGCGCCCTGTTTTTCTAAATTGCTAAAATTTGATTTGAAGGTGCCGTTTGGCGCGACTATGGAGAAGGAAAATGTCGAGTAACCGATATACTGGCGGAGAGATCATTCTGAAAGCTTTGGCGGATCAGGATGTGGAGGTCGTGTTTGGGTATCCGGGTGGCGTGACGCTTCCGCTCTATAACGACATCTATAAACAAAATCGCCTGCGCCATGTTCTGGTTGGCCACGAGCAAGGCGGTGTTCATGCTGCCGAAGGCTATGCCCGCTCGACCGGTAAAACCGGTGTGGCGATGGCGACCTCTGGCCCCGGTGCGACCAATACCGTAACTGGTCTGGTTGATGCGTTGATGGATAGCATTCCAGTCGTTTGTCTGACCGGTCAAGTCACTAGCCAATTGATCGGCAATGATGCGTTCCAGGAAGCCGATACCACCGGCATTACTCGGCCAGCAACCAAGCATAATTATTTAGTCAAATCAACCGAGGATCTCGCTCGCATTATCCATGAAGCATTTTATATTGCTTCCCATGGTCGGCCGGGTCCGGTGCTGATCGATATTCCCAAGGACATCATCATGGGGATGGGTGAGTATGTCGGCTCGGAAGGCATTGAGCCTCGTAATTACAAGCCGCAAATCAAGGGTGACCGCGAGGCGATTGAAGAGGCTGTCGACATGATCGCATCCGCCAAACGGCCAATTATTTACGCTGGTGGTGGTGTTATAAATTCCGGCCCGGAAGCCTCTAAGCTATTAACTAAACTGGCCAAAATGACGGGCTTTCCTTGCACTACAACGTTGATGGCCTTGGGCGCCTATCCGACAACAGATAGGCAATTCCTTGGCATGCCCGGTATGCACGGTACTTATGAGGCCAACCTCGCAATGCACGAATGTGATGTTATGGTTAATTTTGGTGCACGTTTCGATGACCGGGTAACCGGCAATACGGATCTGTTTTCACCGGGGTCACAAAAAATTCACGTTGATATCGATCCCTCTTCGATCAATAAAAATATCGCCGTTGATCTCGCTATCGTGGGGGATGCGAAAAGTGTTTTGTCCGATATCATTACGATTTGGAATGAGAAACAGCCGAAGATTAACCACGACACAATCGATGACTGGTGGGCAACCATAGAAAAATGGCGTGCGGTTGATTGTCTTGGTTTTGACCAAGATAAGAAAGGCGACATCAAACCGCAATATGCATTGTCCCGGTTGAGCGAGATATTGAACAGCGATGACTATTACGTCACCACAGATGTTGGGCAGCATCAAATGTGGGCAGCGCAATATGTTCAATTTGACGAACCTAATCGTTGGATGACATCGGGTGGCCTTGGTACTATGGGCTATGGTATTCCGGCGGCAATGGGTGTTCAGATCGCGCATCCGGACTCGACCGTGGTCTGTGTTACTTCTGAAGGCTCAATGATGATGAACGTTCAGGAAATGGCGACTATCGTTAAGGAAGGTCTGGCGGTTAAAATTCTCTGCCTGAATAACAAAGTGCTGGGTATGATTCGCCAATGGCAGGAACTCTTCCATGAAAACAACGAGTCGGAATGCGACCTCAGCCGCGGGCCCGATTTCTGCAGATTGGCAGAATCCATGGGCTTCACCGCTTTGGTATGTGATAAGGCCGATGACGTTGATGCCTCGATCAAGGCGTTGCTGGCGACCGAAGGTCCGGCATTTCTCCTGATGGCAACCGATCGAATGCAAAATGTTTTCCCGATGATCCCCGCCGGTGCGGCACATAATGATATGGTCCTGGCACCCAATCAGAAAATGGCGATCGTCGACGACAACGATAATGTATTGGCCTAGGCAAAACCTGATTTCCTGGGGAGTAAATTGAAGTGAATAACATGTTTAACAATAGTGTGCAGGTCCACACCTTCTCGATCCTGGTGGAAAATGATCCGGGTGTGTTGGCACGTGTTATCGGCTTGTTGTCAGGCCGAGGCTATAACATTGACAGTTTAACCGTGGCCGAGGTCGATGACGCCGAGCATCTATCCAAGATCACCATCGTCAGTTCCGGCACGCAAATGGTGTTGGAGCAAATCCGCGCTCAGCTGGAACGTCTGGTGCCGGTGCGTGCGGTTTCGGATTTGACTGTCGACGGACCTTCGGTTGAGCGTGAGCTCGCCTTGATTAAAGTCTCAGGTGAAGGTGAATCTCGGGTTGAATCTCTGAGAATCGCCGATATATTTCGAGCCCATGTTGTTGACAGTACAAATGAATCATTTGTTTTCGAAATTGTCGGCAGCGCCGATAAGCTGGATGCTTTTATTGATCTTATGA
>CAJWIB010000334.1 GCA_913041095.1 uncultured Rhodospirillaceae bacterium
GCGCTTTTGACTATGGTCTCAATTGATCGACGCAATTTAGGAAGGTGATTTAAGTTATTCGCTTTTCTTCCAATTCATAGAAAAAGAAAGACCGCAACCAGGAGAAGTTCATGTCATTAGATACAGTTTCAGCATCCGTTCATCCCGAACTTGCTCAGCATCAGGAGGCGATGGAGCCACGGGTCCATACCTTGAAAGGCCATATTCATAGTGCGCTTGCTTACTCTGTAGTCAATTGCACCCTGATTGAAGGCGATGATGCCTGTATTCTGGTGGACACCATGACCAGTATGGAAACAGCGGAGCTGGTAGCGACCGAGTTCAGGAAGATTACCGACAAGCCTATCAAAACAATTATCTACACTCATTTTCACGCCGACCATGTCAGCGGCACCCATGCGTTCGTCACTGAGGAAGATATTGCCTCTGGTAAGGTAGATGTTATCGGTCAGGAAGAGTTGACCGACCACGTCATGCGGGACGTGGGTCTGATTGCGCCGATCCTGGGTCGCCGCGCGATGTATCAGTTCGGTATGCGCCTGCCAGTGGGTGAGGATGGCACTGTCGGTGCTGGTCTGGGACCACCTCAGAGACCCGGCAAGCGCACCTTTGCGCCACCAACCAAGACCTTTGATGACATCTACCGGGGTGAGACCGGTGGCATTAAATTTGAAATTCACCTGATCCCGTCAGAGACAGAAGATCAGTGCGCGGTTTGGCTACCGGACGAGAAAGTACTGATGTCTGCAGACGCCGTTTATTGTTCTTTTCCCAATGTCTATGCCCTTCGAGGCACACGGTTTCGCAATCCTATGATCTGGGCCCACGGCGTTGACCGGCTCAGGGAATTTGGAGCCGAAGCTCTTGTGCCTCATCACGGCTTTCCAGTGGAGGGGGCCAGTAAAATCGACGAGCTTCTGACTGACTACCGCGATGCCATTCAATATGTGCATGATCAGACACTCCGTTTTATGAATAAGGGATATACGCCGGACGAGATCAAGGAAATTGTCGAAATGCCAGAACGGTTGAAAGACCATCCTTGGCTGGGCGAATATTACGGTTCCTATAAACATTCCATCCCGGCCATCTTTGCCGGGTACCTCGGCTGGTACCAGGGAGATCCCGTTACCCTCAACCCAACCCCATGGGCAGAGAAGGCCAAACGTTACGTCGAATTGATGGGCGGCCGAGATAAGATTTTAGTCCTCGCCGAGGAAGCACTAAACAATGACGAAGTTCAATGGGCGGCGGAACTGCTAACTTGGCTGGTTCGAATGGATCGTCAAGATCAAGAGGCCCGTGCTATGAAAGCCGAAGCCCTGCGCCGTTGGGCATATGGGCAGAAGAACGCCACTTGGCGCAACTGGGGGCTAACGTCGGCCAAAGAATTGGACGGCGAACTGGATCTTGGGGCTGGCGGCATGGTGCTGGGTTCGCCCGACCAGGTGCGAGGCTTTCCACTTACAAACATTATGCAGGTGATGACGGTGCGCCTGATATCCGAATCAAGCTCGGAGACAAATATTCGGATCGCTTTCGTGGCTACGGACAGTAATGAAAGTTGCGCTTTAGAGATCCACCGTAGCGTCTGCCAGTTTTTCGAAACACCGCCCGATGAACGGGACGCTACAGTCTACTTCGACCGGGCATTCCTACTAAAATGGATATTCGGCCAGACCACGTTCGATGATGCTGTTGCAGCCGGCGATATCACGATTGACGGCGAAGTTGCCACCGTCTCCAACTTCCTGGCTAAGTTCGAACCTTTCAACCAAACCGAGGAGATCGCCATCGCGGCGCGATAATTCGGCCACCACGATATGATGTTAAACGTGTAGCAAACCAATTTTGAAGCTGGCGTCCGTTATGGGTCAAAAGCTGCCACAAACGTGATTGCCAAAAGTCACATTATCCCCGTTTCATTTTCAGTTAAAAATGACCGAAGATCCTTGATGTCACTCATTAAAATTATTACCCCAACCCATATTCTCTTTTTATGTTCATATATTAAAGTAAAAACAAGAACAATAATTAGGGCGGGTATCTATTGGAATCAGGTCAAACGTTTGAATACCATTTATGTCTCCTTCTGACTATTAGCCGACATCAGGTGGCGTCAAAATAACGTTTGCTTAACACCCGAAAGCAGACATTGGGTGATAACTGATCTTAATTAAGCCAGTAGTTCAAAACATTAGTGGCCTCTTTTTAAAAGGCGGGAGGAATTTAAATAGCTCCCCGAACCGTAGTCTTTACCGAAGATGAGAATTTTGATCTAAAAAGTGGGGAGTTGAAAAACTATATCAAGATTGCGGAAAGCGGCAATGAACGCGTCCAGGCCTTTTGCCCCAATTGCGTAGTTTTCTACATCGCCTTCACAAATACACGACACAGAATGTCGAGCTTCGGAGCATCTCCTATGACGACAAGAGTCAGTAAGAAAATTTGCTTTTAGTCCGATGATTGATTTTTTATAGAAGCGAAACGCCAAGGATTGGTGAAATTGATCAGAGAAGGGGGCTTATCATGGATAAATGCTTTTCCCAAAATCCGCAGGAACTGTTCGCGGCACGCAAACAGCGAATTCTCGATTCGGTGGCACTCAAGGAGACCGACAGGGTACCGTTTTCTCTGTTTGCACATTTTTGGCCAGCTCGCTATCGCGGCGTTACTTACGAACAGGCTATGCATGATATCGATCTGATGAACGATTGCACTGCCGAGGTTATAAGGCTCTTGCAGCCGGACAATTATTTCGCCAACCAGGTGCTGACCGGCTTCGGAAAGCAGTTGGCGGCTCTTGACTACAAACAACTGGAATGGCCCGGTCACGGCACCGATGAAAACGCTACATTCCAATACGTGGATAAAGAATATATGTCGGCGGGGGAGTACGACGATTATCTGTTCGATCCCACCGGATTCTACCTACATAAGTTCATGCCACGGGTGGCCGGCGCCTGGGAGGTGTTAAATCATTTCCCAGCTGTCTCCGGCGGTTACGGCTGGAAGTTGATCCACCTGATGGCG
>CAJWIB010000335.1 GCA_913041095.1 uncultured Rhodospirillaceae bacterium
AAAATGAAAGCACCAGAAAGTATGGAGCTCCGCAAAAGCAGAGGCCGTCGCAATTCCAACAATCCGAACAAAACCGTTTGGTAGCAGCAACAAATAATTAATTGAAGAAACGCTCATTTGGGCGCCTTTTTTATGCTGCCGGTTGTTGTGGTTTCTTGCGCACTCTTTCACTGGCGGATTTAAGTTGGCCGCAGGCAGCCATGATATCACGCCCGCGCGGCATACGGATCGGTGCGCTGAGACCTCGCTCATTAAGAATTTCCGAAAACTGCTTAATCCTAAGATGGGACGAGCATTCATACTCAACACCCGGCCACTTATTAAACGGGATCAGATTGATCTTGGCTGGTATGTCTTTGAGCAAACGTGCCAATTTTTTAGCATCGGCAGCCGAATCATTGATGCCATCAAGCATAACATATTCAAAGGTGATACGCCGGGCGTTATTGGCGCCGGGATATTTACGGCAGGCTTCCAATAGTTCCGCGATCGGATATTTCTTATTAATCGGCACCAAAACGTCTCTGAGCTCATCCCTAACCGCATGCAACGAAACAGCAAGGCCAACACCTAACTCTTCGCCGCAGCGTTCAATCAACGGCACGACGCCCGAGGTCGAGAGCGTAATACGCCGCCGCGAGAGCGAAATGCCTTCTTCATCCAGAATAATTTTAATCGCCTTGGCGACTTCGTCAAAATTATAGAGCGGTTCCCCCATGCCCATCATGACAATATTGGTGAGCTGCCGGTCATGGCCATTTGACGGCCACTCATTATATGAATCTCTAGCTATCATCACCTGACCAATGATTTCCGCCGCCGTCAGATTGCGCACCAGCTTTTGCGTACCGGTGTAACAGAAGGAACAGGTTAGCGTGCAACCAACTTGCGACGACAGACAGAGCGCACCGCGACCGTCTTCCGGGATAAAGACCGCTTCGACCTCGTTGCCATCTTGAGTTCTCAATAACCATTTATGGGTGGTGTCTTCGGATAACTGCTCAGTGACAATTTCGGGTTTCCGCACAACACAAGACTCTTTCAGCTTTTCCCGGAGCGGCTTACCCAAGGTCGTCATCTTATCGAAATCAGTCTCACCCTGATGGTATATCCAGTGCCACAGCTGCTTGGTGCGAAATGCCTTTTCACCGATGCCGACAAGTTCAGCTGTCAATTCTTCGCGGCTAAGCCCGATGAGATTTTTCGTTGCAGATGCGTCCGGCATTTATTTAACGCCACAGGCCTTACCGATGGCTTTGTAGGCCGCGGTAAAACCGCTCAAGGAATAGGTATCGATGGTTTTGGTTCCCCGGCTGGAAAAGCCGGTGACAATCATGGATTTGCCTCTGATCATCATGCGGGCAAGCGAGCGATCGGTCTTTGGATCACGCGCCCAGGCTGTTCCCCGGTCGGTAAACAACTTATAGACCTGACCATCAATATTGACGACCACTTCACTGTCTTTACGATAGACATAGCCGGCGCGGAGCTCAAATACATCGTGGCTTTTTTCCGCCGGACGGTGGGTTACCAGAATATACGTATTGCTGCGTGATTTATATTTACCGGTTTCCTTTTTCGGCACACTGGCGATATAGCAGGTTTTAGCTTTACCTTTACCATCGGCAAAAGCACTCCAATCTTCAAAATTATTGATCAGTGTCTGCGCCTGACCGTCAAAGGATAAGAACGATAAAACGGCACCGGTGAGAAAACCGCCTAAATAATGTTTCAAACAATTACTCATTCTTCTTCCACAAGTTCTTCTGGTAATTCTTCTTGGCCATGATGCGTATCAGGTGGCGTATCGAGATATTGGTCCATTTGCGTCCGTTGAGTGGGCCCGCCATAAACATGATCCGGCAAAGGCTCAAGCTCGCCTCCCAGCGTTTCCGGGCGGCGGGCAAATTTGCCCAGCGATTTTACCCGATCATACATTACAATGGCACCGGCAAGACCGACATTGATGCAGAATTTTGTCGGAATTTTGATCGTAAAGCTGCATCTATCAATCATTTCCGGTGAGAGGGAACCTCGTTCCGGCCCAAGAATATAGGCTGCTTGGCGGGGGTGGCGAAAACTTGGCAGGTCGATCGCCTCATCAATCAGCTCAATGCCAACCAACTCACAGCCTTCCGGCAAGACTATCGATTTAATATCAGGAAAACTGTAAAACGGCACATGGGCGGGTGCATCCGAGGTGTCGGTCCGCCCGCCAGCGTGACGGGTATAAACCGCATTGACGGTAAACATAAAATCAGCACCAAAAGCATGGGCCGAGCGAAACAGACTGCCGACATTCATGGATTTGCTTATCTTTTCTGCGCCAATGCCAAAATATCCGCGCACCAAACTCTCCTACACAAATAATTTACGTGTAATTGGTCCCCAATTTGATCAAAATCCATTGAAAATCAAGGGTTGAGTTCAGTTATAGCCGAATTTTGTTAAGAGCATAAGACCGCAAAGAATACTCATATATGTAGGAAAAACGGATTAAAATGTGGTCCGGGGTCATCGTGGCCTTTTATGTCATCCCGCATGTCATAAATCACACCTTCGGTTTGATTTCCTACAACGTCATGGAAGGCATGCGCCTCGGCATGAAAGCGATTTGGAGGCCACCGATTGACGAGTTGGTGTTATTGCTCGCCTTTCTGACCCATTTCCTTTTATCCCTGTTTGCGCTGTATCGCCGAAGCTCACTCCAAATGCCGCTCTGGGAAACCTTCCAAATCGGACTCGGTATACTCATCTTTCCAATGATCCTGATCCACGTCATTGGCACCGCCATCGCCGGACAAATTATCGGTTTCGACACCACTTACTAATATTTGATTTCGGTATTGTGGATCGCCAAACCCATGCGCGGCGCCCAGCAGAGCTTGATGTTGCTGATTGTCTGGGCACACCTTTGGGTTGGTTTGCATTTCTGGCTACGGCTTAAAGATTGGTATCAGAACTGGCTTATTGTCATTTACGCCTTTGTGGTTGTCACACCAATTTTATCGCTCTTGGGTTT
>CAJWIB010000336.1 GCA_913041095.1 uncultured Rhodospirillaceae bacterium
GCCTGATGATTGGTAATTTGGGCCTCATTAATATAAGCGCTAAAAATCTGCACCTTATCCCCTTGCTCTATACATCAATCATCGGCCCCATTTTAATCGCCGCATTTCTTCTGCTCTGGCATCCTCGGTTTGGCAAACGTGCTGGTAAAGTACCGCCATCAGACTTTATCCAAGCCGGTAAGGCCTAGGGAGATTATGGAAAATGCGATTGTCTCCTACATTAACCATTTATATTGGACGCAGTTTTTTGGCCAATTTTTTTACCGTTTTTGTTGTCTTTTTAGGGATCATATTCTTATTCGACACGGTTGAATTACTGCGCCGGTCTTCCAGTCATGAAAATGTTGGGCTCGCTTTGGTTTTCCAGATGGGATTGATGAAACTCCCCTTTATGGCCCAGCAAATTTTTCCCTTCGCAGTATTGTTTGGAGGTATGGTGTCATTTTGGCGGTTAACGCGCAGTAGTGAGCTTGTTGTTACGCGCGCAGCCGGTGTATCTGCGTGGCAATTTTTACTACCGGTGCTAGTGGTTTCTTTGATTTTGGGAATTATCAAAATCTCGGCCTTTAATCCGCTGGCCTCCGCGATGCTCGCAAAATATGACCGCCTTAACGCCATTCACCTAAAAGGTCAATCAACCCTGCTCGCCGTATCAAATAACGGTCTTTGGTTGCGCCAATCCAGCGGCAAAAATCAATCGGTTATTCATGCGCCGAAATTAACCATCCTAAACAACGAAATCTCGCTATCCGAGGTCTCAATTTTCGTTTATGAAGGGGCTGATAAATTCGTTTCGCGGATTGATGCAAAAAAAGGTGATCTTGAAGATGGCTTCTGGTATCTGCGGGACGTATGGATAAATATAACGGACAAACCGCCAAAGTTTGTCAAAAAACACTGGGTTGAAACGGATATTACGTTGAACAATATTCATGAAAGCTTTTCGCCACCTGAGACGATGTCTTTCTGGGATTTGCCGGATTTTATCGTCAATCTTGAACGTTCAGGCTTTTCCGCTTTACGCCACCGTCTATATTGGCACAGGTTGTTGTCAGCACCGTTGTTGCTGTGCGCCATGGCGTTGATCGCGGCGACATTCACGTTACGTCAATCCCACCGGGGGAGCGCTACTTTCGTAATTGTCGGCGGTATCTTAACGGGGTTTCTTTTGTATTTCCTTTCAGATGTTATTTTCGCCCTCGGCTTACGTGATAGCATTCCCGTTGTATTAGCGGCCTGGACGCCGTCCGGAGTATCGACACTTTTGGGCCTCGCCATGGTTTTTCACCTAGAGGACGGTTAAGCCTATGCGCTTCCCAGATTTTAAATACCTATCGGTCGTTCTGGCTTTTTTGGGCTTTGCCGTAGTTAGTGCCTCTCTAGCAATAGCACAGACAAAAACCGGCGGTAGATCACAGCCCGAAAATCCAATTGTATTTACCGCCGATGAAGTAACGCATGACAAAGAATTGGGTATTATCAGGGCTTCGGGCAGCGTTGAAATCTCTCACAACAACCAGGTCTTGCTGGCAGATACGATTTCCTACAACGAACGCCAAGATATTGTATCTGCGACCGGCAATGTCAGCCTGTTGGAAAAATCGGGACACGTTCTGTTCGCTGAGTTTATGGAACTCAGCGGTGATTTTAAAGAAGGTATTATTAAAAACTTAAGAGTTAGACTGGTCGACAATGCGCGCATCGCGGCTAGTGGTGCACGGCGCACCAACGGCAGTCGTACTGAAATGCGAAATGCCGTCTATTCGCCATGTGAAGCCTGTGCGCGCACTCCTGATCAACCACCGTTGTGGCAGGTTAAAGCGATAAAAGTTGTGCATGATCAGGTTAATAAAGAAATTGAATATTTTGATGCCTGGATGGAATTTGCCGGTGTTCCAGTCTTTTATACGCCCTATTTCCATCATCCGGACCCGACGGTTAAAAGAAAAAGTGGGTTTCTAACACCGAGCATTGGTGGCTCAACTTTTTTATCGACAACTGTTTCAACACCTTATTATTTTAACATATCTCCACACCAAGACTTAACACTCACACCCACTCTAACCAACAAAGAAGGCTTGCTGGTGGCTGGTGAATATCGGCAACAATTTCATGACGGACGATGGGAAAGCAAGGCCAGTATTACGCAAGACTCAAATGATGATATTCGCGGTCATATAAATAGTTTTGGCCGCTTTGATATTAATCAGAAATGGCGCTGGGGATTTGACGCTATCAGATCCAGTGATGATACCTATTTGCGGCGCTACCAATTTCCCAATAAACGTACACTGACATCGAGAGCGTATATTGAAGGTTTTAGCCGCCGCAATTATCTCACCGTCGATGCCTATGCCTTCCAAGGCACGGCAGTAGAAGATGATCCGGGACAAGCCCCCCTGGTTTTGCCAATGGTGGAATACAGCCGGATCAGCGAAATTGGAAAATTTGGTGCCAGGACAAATTTTAATTTTAATTCTGTTGTTATGACCAGAAGCGAGGGCACAGATACCCGCCGTATTTCTGTTGGTGGCGGCTGGTTTTTGCCCCATATAGATCGACTTGGAAATGTGACAAATTTTTCCGCAACTGTTCATGGTGACCTTTATCACGTCAATGATTTAGCACAGTCAAATGGTCAAAGTAATCACGATGGTTTTTCGGGCCGAATTCATCCTCAACTTAAAGCTGATTGGCGGCTGCCACTGGCACGACAGCATGGCTCGGTCAATCAAATTATTGAACCATTAGCGTCGATTATTGTTAGCCCCTACATGGGAAATTCTCCCAAAATTCCCAATGAAGATAGTATCGACCTCGAATTTGATGACACTAATCTATTTAGTGATAACAGATTTACAGGGTTTGACCGGGTTGAAGGCGGGCCGCGGATAAATTACGGCTTAAAATGGGGAGTGATCGGATCAAAAGGTGGACACACAACAGTATTTGTCGGTCAAAGCTATCGCTTGAAAGATGACGACACCTTTTCAGAAGGCTCTGGGTTAGAAGGGCATC
>CAJWIB010000337.1 GCA_913041095.1 uncultured Rhodospirillaceae bacterium
CATTGGTTGACAATGGAAGAACCGGATTGGCCGAAAGTTAAATACCCGCCGATCGATTATCAGGATTCGTATTACTACTCGGCACCGAAATCCAATGAAAATGGACCTAAAAATCTGGACGATGTTGATCCCGAATTGTTGGCGACCTATGAAAAACTCGGCATTCCTTTATATGAACAAGAGGTGTTGGCCGGCGTTAGAAATGTCGCTGTTGATGCAGTGTTCGATAGTGTTTCGGTGGCGACTACGTTTAAAGATGCGCTGACCAAAGAAGGCGTTATTTTTTGTCCAATCTCCGAAGCCGTAAAAGATCACCCGGAGCTGGTTAAACAATATCTGGGCTCGGTCGTGCCTTATTCAGATAACTATTTTGCCACGCTAAACTCAGCTGTCTTCACTGATGGCTCGTTTGTCTACGTTCCAAAAGGTGTTCACTGCCCAATGGAATTATCAACCTATTTCCGTATTAACGCCTCCAATACCGGTCAATTTGAACGCACACTGATTATTGCGGATGAAGGGTCTTACGTGAGCTACCTTGAAGGCTGCACGGCACCGATGCGCGATGAAAACCAGCTGCATGCCGCGGTCGTCGAATTAGTAACCATGGATGAGGCCGAAATAAAATATTCGACGGTGCAGAATTGGTATCCGGGCGATGAGAACGGGGTAGGCGGTATCTATAACTTTGTTACCAAGCGGGCGGCCTGCCGGGGTAAAAACTCGAAAGTTTCCTGGACCCAGGTTGAAACCGGCTCAGCCATTACCTGGAAATACCCGAGCTGCATTTTGCAAGGCGACAATTCGGTTGGTGAGTTTTACTCCGTTGCCATCACCAACAATTATCAGCAGGCCGATACCGGCACCAAGATGATCCATCTCGGCAAGAACACCAGTTCACGGATTATTTCCAAGGGTATTTCAGCTGGAAAATCGCAAAGCACCTATCGCGGCCTAGTCAAGATGATGCCGAAAGCGGAAAGTGCCAGAAATTATACGCAATGCGATTCACTGCTGATTGGCAAAGAATGTGGCGCTCACACTATGCCTTATATCGAAAGCCGAAATAAATCCGCCAAGGTCGAGCATGAGGCGACAACATCAAAAATTGGCGATGATCAATTGTTTTATTGCCGCCAGCGCGGCATCTCCGAAGAGGATGCAGTGGCGCTGATTGTTAATGGTTTCTGCCGCGAAGTGATGCAGGAACTGCCCATGGAATTTGCCGTTGAAGCGCAAAAGCTGGTCGGCATTAGTCTAGAAGGAAGTGTCGGTTAAAACGCTGATTGAAAGTAGAAATATAAATGTTAGAAATAAAAAATCTCCACGCCAAAGTCGGTGATATAGAAATCCTTAAAGGCGTTGATCTTAATATTGAGGCCGGCAAAATTCATGCGATTATGGGCCCGAACGGTGCCGGTAAATCGACCCTATCTTATGTGCTCTCTGGCCGCGATGGCTATGAAGTAACTGAGGGATTGGTCATCTACAAAGGTAAAGATCTGCTGGCGATGGAGCCAGAAAAGCGCGCTGGTGAAGGGGTCTTCCTGGCTTTTCAATATCCGGTGGAAATCCCCGGAGTTTCGACAATAAATTTCTTAAAAGCTGCGGTGAACTCCGTGCGAAAATATCGCGGTGAAAGCGAATTTGATGCCATGGACTTTCTAAAGTTCGTCCGTGAACAGACCAAGATTTTAAATATCGGCGACGATATGCTGAAACGGGCGGTTAATGTCGGCTTTTCTGGCGGTGAGAAAAAACGCGCCGAAATCTTGCAGATGGCTGTACTCAATCCGAGCTTTGCCATTTTGGATGAAACCGATAGCGGCTTGGATGTCGATGCGCTGCGTATCGTCGGCGAAGGCGTGACAGCCTTGCGGTCGCCTGAGCGTTCGATGCTGGTGATCACCCATTATCAGCGCCTGCTTGATTATATTGTGCCCGATGTGGTGCACGTATTGGCCGATGGTAAAATTGTCGATAGCGGCGATAAAAATCTCGCCCTTGAATTAGAAAAAAACGGCTATGCCAATTATACGGAGGTAGCGGCCTAATGAATGAGCTTTCACCCCTAAGCCAGAGCTTTATTGCTCAGCATGGTGATGCTAAGTTTGGTGCAACTGTGCCGTGGCTGGACGGTCTTCGGAAAGAAGGAATTGAAAGATTTGCCTCCTCTGGCCTGCCGACACCGGACGTTGAAGAATGGAAATACACCAATCTCAAGGTGCTGGAAAAGCTCGATGTCGCTAGAACAACCGAGGCCGCAGCGATTGATCCTACTGAGCTGACTTGGTTGCCGGCAGATTTAGCAACCCACAAACTAGTTTTTGTTAATGGGCACTATAGCCAAGAACTTTCAGCAATCGGCGATCTGCCGGATGGCGTCAGAGTTTTATCATTAGCCGAAGCAATGACTTCGGATGAGGATTTGATGGCGGAACATCTCGGCCAAATTGGCGGGTTTAAAGATGCTCCTGTATTGGCGCTTAATACAGCCTTTATCGAAGACGGTTTTGTCATCATCGTTGAAAATACAGAGCTTGAAAATCCCATCGAAGTGGTTTTTGTCAGCCAGACGGGCGCCTCTAATTCTAATCATCCGCGCAATTTAATTTTGGCAAAAGACAACGCTCGGATGACCATTCTTGAAAGACACCTAGGTGAAGGCAGTTATCTTGCCAATCATGGGTTCGAAGTCAGCGTTGCTGGCAGCTCTCACGTAAAACACTACCGGTTGCTTGAAGACAGTGCCACTGGCATCAATCTCTCGACCGTCAAAGCCAGGGTCGGTAAAGATTCGATTTATGACAGTTTTGTCCTCTCGATAGGCGGACAATTGAGCCGCAGTGAAATTCACGTTGCTTGTGAAGAGCCGGGTGCGCATACCAACCTCAATGGGGTCTATATTGCCCGCGACAGCCAGCACATCGACAATACTACTTTGATCGATCACCTGGTGCCCAACACGACCTCTAAGGAAACCTATAAAGGTGCCTTGGATGATAAGGCTA
>CAJWIB010000338.1 GCA_913041095.1 uncultured Rhodospirillaceae bacterium
AGTGCGGCCATAAAATATTAAAATACGAGGCCGCTGATTGAGGGAAACGATGTACGTGTTACAACTAATTCTCAGTCATCTGATACAATTCGGCAACTTAAAAATAGTTAATGCCGACGGCAAAATTTATCACTTTAAAGGTGACAATAGCGAATTCGCTCCGCGCGAAGTCTGTGTTCGATTTCATGATAAACAATATGCGCGTTGGCTCGCCCTATCTCCTAGTATGGCGCTCGGGAAAGGCTATATGGATGGACGTATCTCTGTCGACAATGGCTCGATCTATGATTTTCTTCAGCTCCTGGCGCTAAATGTCAAACAAAACGACTATCATTGGCTCCATCGTTTTTTTGATCATTTGAATGCGTTGCGAAAGCGCTTTCAACAGTTCAATCCAGAGCGAAAATCACGTGAGAACGTCGCCCATCATTACGATTTATCTGGCAAGCTTTATGAGTTATTTCTTGATCGTGACCACCAATACTCATGTGCCTATTTCGAAAAGCCAGGGAATAATCTGGATACCGCACAATCCGACAAAAAATGCCACATCGCTGCTAAACTATTGTTAGAGCGCAACCACAAGGTATTAGATATTGGCTCTGGCTGGGGCGGCATGGGGCTGTATATAGCCCGCCATTTTGGCACCCAAGTGGATGGCATTACGCTTTCTGATGAGCAATTCAAAGTATCGAATCAACGGGCAAAATCGGAAAACCTGGATGATAAGGCCAAATTCCAACTCCGCGATTACCGCAACCTAGAGGATACCTATGATCGCATTGTTTCGGTCGGTATGTTCGAACATGTCGGCGTCAATCACTTCAAAACTTACTTCAACAAAATCCATGATTGCCTAGCGAAAGAAGGGGTCGCCCTGCTTCATACCATTGGCCGTATTGGTCCCCCCTCGGTGACCGATCCTTGGATCCGTAAATATATTTTCCCGGGTGGCTATATTCCATCACTATCGGAAATCTTGCCGGTGATCGAAAACACCGGCATGGTGGTATCGGATATTGAGTTCCTTGGTCTTCACTATGCTGAAACCCTAAGGAACTGGCAGCAACGCTTTCAGGCCAATCGGGACAAGGTAAAAAATATTTACGACGAAACTTTCTGCCGCATGTGGGAATATTATCTGGCCTGCAGTGAAGTTTCCTTCCGTCATTTGGATTCAACAGTCTTTCAAATTCAGATAGTGAAAGACCGGCATGTTGTGCCGATGACCCGGAACTACATGGCGAAAGAAGAAACAATGCTCCGCGAGGCAATGGCCAACGACACTCGCGCCGCCTGAAACTTTCCGGTAAGCGCGTCAAGCTAGTTTATTTGCTTTTTTTAGCCACTTATCCCCAGGTTCAACAGGGCTGTGTATCCTTTCCGCCTTTCGTTTCCGCTTGGTTCAGAGTAATTTCTTGGACATGGCGACTGCAATTCAAAATCCCACCAACGTACAAGCGATCCAGGAAAACGATCAGAGCCTGCCCTCTTTTCGTTCGCCACCTCATAACTTTGAAGCAGAGAAGGCGTTGCTCGGCGCAATTTTTGCCAACAACAATGCCTACGATCGCGTCTCCGGCTATTTGCGGCCAGAACATTTCGCCGATCCAATTCATGGCAATATCTATGATGCAACGTCAAAGCTGATTGAGCGCGGGCAGATTGCCGACCCCATCACTTTGCGGACCTTTTTTGAACAAGATGGGTCGCTGGCCGATGTCGGCGGCACCCGATATTTAGCCGAAATCGCCGGCTCGATGGTCAATGTCATCAATGCCGTCGAATATGGCCGCCTAATCTACGACCTCCATTTGAAGCGCCATCTTATTGAGCTTGGTGAACAGGTCGTCAATAACGCCTATTCGCCAGAAGTCGACGATAATGCAATGAAGCAGATCGAGAATGCCGAACAAACGCTTTATGATCTCGCCACCACCGGTGAAATTGAAGGCAGCTTTCAGAATTTTAAATCCTCTGTCGTTTCGGCTGTTGAAATGGCTGAAATCGCGCATAAACGGGATGGCCATCTCAGTGGTGTCGCGACAGGCATGCGCGACCTTGACCAGATCATGGGCGGTCTGCATCCATCGGATTTAGTCATTCTGGCTGGTCGGCCCTCAATGGGTAAGACCGCGCTCGCAACCAACATCGCTTTCAATGCTGCCTATGACTATAGAGTTGAAACCGATGAGCAAGGTAATCAAAGAGTAACCGACGGTGCGGTCGTCGGCTTTTTCTCGCTGGAAATGGCGGCTGAACAGTTAGCGGCGCGTATTTTGTCCGAACAAGCTGAAATCGCGTCAGAAAAAATACGGCGTGGTACGTTATCGAACGATGAGTTTGATAAGCTCGTTATCGCCTCCCAACAGCTCCACAAATTACCGATCTTTATCGATGATACGCCGGCGATGTCGGTAAGTATGCTCAGAACCCGGGCACGACGTCTCAAACGCAATGAAGGCCTTGGACTTATTGTGGTTGATTACCTCCAACTGATGGAAGGCACGACCCGCAATGACAACCGGGTGCAGGAAATCAGCGAAATCACTCGTGGCCTTAAAACGCTCGCTAAAGAGCTCAACGTGCCGGTCCTGGCCTTATCTCAGTTATCCCGTGCCGTGGAACAGCGGGAAGATAAACGCCCGCTGCTATCAGATTTGCGTGAATCGGGGACGATCGAGCAAGACGCTGACGTGGTCACCTTTATTTTTCGGGAAGCCTATTATCTCGAACGTGCAGAGCCGACGCAGCGGCCCGAAGAATCAGCCGATAAATACGCCGAGCGCTATACCCATTGGGAAGGCCGGATTGAAGAGGTTCGTCACCATGCCGAAATCATCATCGGCAAACAGCGCCACGGCCCGACCGGCACCGCCAAGCTTTATTTCGATGGCACCTACACCCGATTTGGCGATCTTGATACCCAACACACTCAGTTTTACTAATTTGACCGGAGGGTGACATGACAACCTTCGGCGCTACCTTGACTATCGATCTTAGGGCTCT
>CAJWIB010000339.1 GCA_913041095.1 uncultured Rhodospirillaceae bacterium
CCCGTGACGATGTCAGCGACAATGCCCCGCGGATCACGGTTATTATGGTGCCGACGGATAAAATCCGTGAAATCATCGGCCCCGGCGGTAAGATGATCCGCGAAATCTGCGAAACAACGGGTGCTAAAATCGACATCGAAGATGATGGCACGGTTAAAGTTGCGGCCGTGGATGAGCAGGCTTCGGAAGGTGCCATCGGTATGATCAAGGCAATTACGGCTGAACCGGAAGTTGGTGTGATTTATACCGGTAAAGTCGTCAAGACGGTTGATTTTGGTGCTTTTGTCAACTTCATGGGTGCCCGGGATGGCCTGGTTCACATCAGTGAATTACGTCCTGAGCGGGTCGAAAAAACCACCGACATTGTTAATATTGGCGATGAAGTTAAGGTTAAACTGATCGGCATCGATAATCGTGGTAAAGTTAAACTTTCGATGAAATCGGTAGATCAGGAAAGCGGTGAAGAAATAGCCAGTTAATTCCCGGTTATTCGAAAAGCAAGGCTCATTAGGCGGCAAAAAAATATTACTTTTTTCACCTAATGAGTCGTCTTTTCCAAAATCACTACATATATGTAATTATGTAATAGGTAAGCAGGCGATAGATTAGTGGCGCGGATTAGACTGGTCGCAATTGAGAGCGGCAAAGCATTAAATCCGGGCCTTTCGCTATTGAAAGTATAGGGTGTAATTTTAAGGATAGAAGGGATTGGGCCATGACCACACCGGCAGTATCTGGGGCCATGAGTTCAGTAGCAGAGAACATGATGGTTGACGAGCACTCATTCGTTCCGCAGAACAACTATTCCTATGATGAGCTAATCGCTTGCGGGAAAGGCGAGTTATTTGGCCCGGGTAACGCCCAGCTTCCCTTGCCACCAATGCTTATGTTTGATCGCATCACTTCGATTACCGCCGATGGCGGCGCCTTTGGCAAAGGCGAAATATTCGCCGAACTTGATATCAAGCCCGACCTCTGGTTTTTCCCCTGTCACTTTGAAAGTGATCCGGTGATGCCGGGTTGCCTTGGCCTAGATGCTCTATGGCAGTTAGCCGGTTTTTATATTGGCTGGACTGGTGCACCAGGAAGAGGCCGGGCCTTTGGGGCCGGCGAAATAAAATTTACCGGCATGGTCACGCCGGCAGCCAAGCTGGTGTCCTATCATATCGATATTAAGCGGGTCGTTAATCGTCAAGTTGCTTTGGCTTTTGCCGATGGACAGATGGCGATTGATGGTAAAACTGTCTATGAAACAAAAGGTCTTCGCGTCGGCACCATTCCAGCGGATGCATGATTTAAGTTGAATTAGGTAAAGAGGGTATCGTGAGAAGAGCAGTTATCACCGGCATTGGTATTGTTTCCTGTATTGGCAACGATAAAGCAACAGTTCTTGAATCTTTGCGCAACAGCAAATCGGGTATTAGTTTTTCCGAGGAATTTGCGGAAATGGGCTTTCGCAGCCAGGTTTACGGCAGGCCCGACATTGTTGTGACTGAACTCGTTAACCGCCGAGTGCTCCGCTTTATGGGCGAGGGGGCAGCCTATAATTACATTGCCATGGAACAAGCGATTGAAGATTCTGGCCTCAGCGAAGATGATGTCTCTAATGAGCGTACCGGAATTATTATGGGTTCTGGTGGCCCTTCCGTTAAAAACTTGATTGAAGCCGCTGACACAACGCGGGAAAGAGGGCCTAAAAAAGTTGGTCCGTTTATGGTTCCGCGGACCATGTCTTCGACTAATTCAGCAACGCTGGCAACACCATTTAAAATCAAAGGCGTCAATTATTCGATCACCTCTGCTTGCTCAACCTCGGCGCATTGCATCGGTAATGCCGCGGAACTCATCCAGTGGGGTAAGCAGGATATTGTCTTTGCCGGTGGCGGTGAAGAGCTCAACTGGGGCATGTCCGTGATGTTTGACGCGATGCCTGCTTTGTCTTCGGGCTATAACGACACCCCAGAAAAAGCTTCCCGGGCCTTTGATGCCAATCGGGATGGTTTTGTTATCGCTGGCGGTGGCGGTGTCGTGGTAGTTGAAGAATATGAACACGCCAAGGCACGCGGCACAAAAATCTATGGTGAAATAACCGGCTACGGTGCGACCTCTGATGGCTACGATATGGTACAGCCTTCCGGCGAAGGTGCGGTCCGCTGCATGAACCAAGCCTTGTCGACGGTTGATCTGCCGGTGGATTATATTAATACCCATGGCACCTCGACGCCGGTTGGTGACGTTAAGGAATTGGCTGCAATCCGGGAAACTTTTAGTGATCATAATAGCATCCCCTATTTTAATTCGACTAAATCCCTGACCGGACATTCTTTGGGTGCGACTGGGGTACAGGAATCAATTTATTCCCTGCTGATGATGGACAACAATTTCATCTGCGCCTCCGCCAATATTGAAGAACTGGAACCGGAAGTTGGTGACATGCCGATTGTTCAGGAACGTATGGATGATGTTGAAATCAATTGCATAATGTCCAATAGCTTTGGCTTTGGCGGCACCAATGCGTGTCTCGTTTTTACCCGCCCTGACGCATAAAATTATTTTTTTCATGACAAATTCAAACGGTATCATGACTGGAAAGCGCGGCTTGGTGATGGGTGTCGCCAACGAACGCTCGATTGCCTGGGGCATTGCCAAAACTTTGGCTGACGAGGGAGCCGAGCTCACCTTCACCTATCAGGGCGAGGCTTTTAAAAAACGTTTGGTGCCACTGGCTGAAAGCATTGGCTCAAGTATCGTCCAGCAATGTGACGTCGAAGCAGAGGGGAGCCTGCAAGCCGTCTTTGATCGACTGGCGACAGAATGGGGGGCGCTTGATTTTATTGTCCATTCCTTGGCCTATTCGGATAAAAAAGAGCTAAATGGCCGCTATGTTGATACGACAGCGGAAAACTTTGTCCGCACCATGAACATTTCATGCTTTTCATTTACTGCCGTGGCCCAGGCAGCCTATCCGTTGATGAAAAAGACCGGCGGC
>CAJWIB010000340.1 GCA_913041095.1 uncultured Rhodospirillaceae bacterium
CAATTAAAACAGGGGAGGGACAAAATGGCCCGTAAGGTAATTCTCACCGTCGCACCGACCAGTAATTTTCAAGGCAAGGAGGCCAATCCGGCGCTGCCCGAACAGCCCGATGAGATCGCCCAGGCGGTTAAAGAGTGCCATGACGCCGGCGCCGGCGTAGTGCATATTCACGCCCGCGGTAAGGACGGCATTCCCACCAACGATCCGGTGGTATTCAGCGAGATCAACGCCCAGGTGCGCGACAAGTGCGATATCATCATCCAGAACAGCATCGCACCGGCCAACAAACCGGGTGGCGGCTCGACCGCTGAGGATGGCTGGCAGACCCTCGACGCCAAACCGGAAATGGCCTCGCTCGACATGGGCATCTGCTGTATTACCCATAGCTACGGCGAACAGATCATCGAATGGACCCGTTCGTTTCTCAAGAAAACCGCCAAGATGATGCTCGACGCCGGCATCAAGCCGGAGCTTGAAATCTACAATAACTCCAACATGGAAGACGTTTACCTGCTGATCCAGGAGGGCTTGCTGACCAAGCCCTACTACCACACTTTCGTCATGGGCATGAACAAAATCAACCAGGCAGGTACTCGCTATACGCCCCAGCATTTACAGCATTACATTGATCTGCTGCCCAAGGATTCGCGCTTCAACGCCATGGGCATTGGGCCCAGCCAATTACCGGCAACCACCCATGCCCTCATCGCCGGTGGCGGCGCCCGGGTCGGCTTCGAGGACAACATCTATTTCCGCAAAGGCGAACTGGCCAAAAACAACGCTCAATTGGTTGAACGGACGGCTAATTTCGTCCACGACCTCGGTCTGGAAGTCGCCTCCCCGGCAGAGGCGAGGGATATTTTGGGAATACCGCAGTTGAGTTAGGCGGCAATCACCTCTTTGACCTTGCCGGCCAGTTCCTGAAGACTGAAAGGCTTGGGTAGGATATTTATGGTCTGGTCTTCGTTAATCTCGCCGGGGATGGCGTCTTCGGCGTAGCCCGACATTGAGTATGGCGTTTCATGCCATGCTTTGCCGAGAGCCGTATTGACCGTTATCAAACTTATTCTGAATTTTTCTTAAACCCAAATGATCCGCCATGAGCCTGCCACTACCTCATGGATTGTCGAACTCTCTCTTGGGCCCGAGATAATACCACCAGTTCAGCAGCAAACAGATAAAATAAAAAACGGCGAACCCATACAGGGCATATTGCGGCGTCGCCGCTTTGATCTGCTCACCGAACACCTGCGGTATGATAAACGCACCGTAAGCAGCCACCGCGGAAGTCCAGCCGAGTGCCGGGCCTGCCTGCTCTTTAGGGAAAATCATAGCAATGGTACGGAAGGTGGAACCATTGCCGATACCGGACCCAGCAAAGAGCACCAAAAAAAGCAGAAAGAAAGGAATAAAATACTCTTCTGGCGTCGCTGAATAGTAGGCAGCCTGCATAAAATAGGCAACGCCAAAGGCGCTCAAAATCATCACAATGGTGATGACCTGAGTGACCTTCGCTCCACCCACCTTATCCGAAATCCAGCCACCGATAGGGCGGATTAAGGCGCCGATAAAAGGCCCCATCCAGGCATACATGAGGGCGCTTGGGCCATTCACATTGAGGGTGTCATGGGTGATGACGCCGCCCACTTCGATGTGCTGGAAGCCGAAAATGACCTTGATGGCCAACGGAAAAGCTGCCGAGTAGCCGATGAAGGAACCGAAGGTCATGGTATAGATGACACTCATGACCCAGGTTTGCTTGTTGCCGAAGATACCGTATTGGCGCCGAAGGTTGTCTTTAACGAAAAAACATATGTAATAAAGAGCCGCGACGGTTGCGGCGATGGTGCCGATTAACACAAACCATTTGGACCACGTGGGCAAACCCAAACCGATCGGGGCGGGGAGAATGAAATAGAGACCAACGGCGGCGGTGAGAAACCCGACCACTAGCATTGACGAAATGCGGGCGAAAGCACCCGTGGTGCCACCGGCAATTTCGGGAGTTACTTCGTCGGTCCGGATGTTGTTCATGCCGAACCAGCCGGCGAAAGCCAGGGGAACCAATATCAACAGCCAAACGAAACCGGCGTTAGGGATCCAGGTTTCAGCGCCTGCCGGAATCTTACCGACCAGAGTGCCGGACGTACTCTGTAGGATCATGGGATCACCGCTAAGCGCGCCAAAAAGACCGAATGTCATCACCAGAGGTATCAGAATTTGCATGGTTGTTACACCGGCATTGCCCAGCCCTGCATTCAATCCCAACGCCAGACCTTGCATGCGTTTGGGAAAGAAGAAACTGATATTGGACATCGAAGAAGCGAAATTGCCGCCGCCAAACCCGGAAAGCAGTGCTAGGATCTGGAATGTCCACAGGGGTGTTTCTTTGTCCTGCAAGGCGAATCCCGTTCCGATTGCCGGGATCATCAATAGCGCGGTGGTGAAAAATATGGTGTTCCTTCCGCCGGCGATGCGAATAAAAAAAGTACTCGGAATGCGCAATGTGGCTCCGCAGAAGCCAGCGATCGCGGAGAGCGTAAACAACTCGGACTTAGCGAAGGGGAAACCCAGATTAAGCATTTGCACCGTGATGATGCCCCAGTACAGCCAAACTGCAAATCCGCAAAGGAGGCTGGGCACCGAGATCCAGAGATTCCGGTTGGCTATGCGTTTTCCAGTGGAATCCCAGAACGCGCTGTCTTCAACATCCCATTTCGTTAAGTCGGTCATCTTGATCCCCTTTAAAAGTCGTACCTATGCATTCGCTGTCTGCCAATTAGGTGCCGGGCTAGTCACATCTGACTTCCGCTCCATCGCGCCGATACCACCACCAGGTTGCGAACAGGCAAGTGGCGTAAAATATGACGAAGACCATCAGGGCGATCCGAGGCGTACCTGTCGTTTCAATAGATAAAGCGACCATCGCCGGTATGAAGAACAATCCCAGCGCAGCAATAGCGGCGGTGAAGCCTA
>CAJWIB010000341.1 GCA_913041095.1 uncultured Rhodospirillaceae bacterium
CATCAATTTCACGCGGAAACACATTGTAGCCGCCGACAATGACCATGTCTTTTTTACGGTCAACGATGGTCAGGCGGCCATCTTTATCGATATGGCCAATGTCACCGGTGTAGGTCCAGCCACCCTGAATGAGATTTGCTGTTTCTTCTGGCCGGTTCCAATATTCTGTAACCATCTGAGGCCCTTTAACGCGAAATTCGCCATTTTCACCTGCCGGTAAGATATCTACACCATTTTCCGGATCGACGATTTCAACGTCGGTCATCGCACAAGGAAAACCAACGCTACCGACTTTATTTGGAATACTTGAAGAATTGCCGGATATTGGCGCGCCCTCTGACATCCCCCAGGCTTCGTGAATAGTAAACCCGGTAACTGTCTGCCATGTTTCCACAGCCGCGTCGGCAAAAGGAGATCCACCGCCAAGACAAAGGCGTAAATTACTCAAATCCGCCTCCTTCAGTGCTGGCACACTCAGTAAAGCATTATAAATGACAGAGGGGCCACCTGCAAATATGGTTGCCTTTGTACGAGCCAGTTCATTGATAACCACGTCTGGTCTAAATTGCGGTACAATAACCACTGTATTGCAGCCATAAAGTGGTGCTAACAATGTCATGAACCAGCCCCAAATATGTGATTGTGGTGCTACGTTCAACCAAATATCACCGGCTATTTTAGTGCTCCAAAGTGCCTCGATCAGACGTGCTCCAAAGACTAGTTTTTCCTGTGTATGAATAGCCCCCTTGGGCAGACCGGTGGTGCCACCGGTAAATGCCAACATCGCAACGTCGCCGGAATTGGGCATTGGCTCCGGCAGTTTAAGGGTCCGATTGCCGCGCCACTGGTCAATTGAAACAGCGCTATCATCAAATGTATAAAAATGAGAAATATTATTGGTCTCGACCAAGGGTGCTAACATCTCCTTGTGGGCCAAATCACAAATGACTGCCTTGGGTGCCGCATCGGCAATCAACGGACCAAGTTCGTTTTCGGTGAATAGCGGATTGAATAAGACCAGTTGACCACTAGCCGCCCAGACGGCATGGGCAGCAACGGAAGTTGCAATAGAGTTGCTTTTAAGCACAACCACTCGTTCACCTTTGACGCCCATCTCGATTAGCGCCGCTGCCAAACCGGCGGCACAGGCAAAGTAATCGGCGTAGGTGATTTCATTTTCACCGCTGATAATTGCCGTGCGCTCAGGGTGTTCATTGGCCGCATGGGCCAGCATGTGCACCATCGTTTCAAACTCTGGCCGCTGAAGTTCTGGTGCTACCTCTGGAAATGGATTAGCCATGATATTTCCTCCCCACTATTAATTTGCTGTCTGCTAAATTATTTGACCAATGATCTATCACCGCCACCGGCCCACCACCAGTTGGACTCCTGGCGACCGCCATCGCCAATTTTGTAATCGAGCCAAAGCGCCAAGCGTCGCAGTGACGAGCCAGCCAGCCAGACCCAAAACTTAAAATACTTTTTCTTAAACCAGGTCGACGTATCCATGTTGTAGGGACAGTCGCGAATGCAAATACCACAATCGGTACCTTGATTGCACCAAAAATTAAAACACTTTTCATTATCGATGGACCATTTGCGGATACCGACATGGTTCGAGGCGTTCAAAGGCGTATCAGTGGGCGGGCCTTTTGGGATCGCCCGGGGCGGACACGATTCAGCACAACGCTGGCAAATCTCGCAGAATTCCTTGATGCCGAAACGTTTTGGTCCGTCATGGGCCAGAGGCATGTCGGTGAAGATTTGACCCAATCGAGTACGAGGACCAAATTTGGGTGTTATAAGCATGGAATGGCGTCCGTTTTCGCCAAGTCCCGCTTGGATGGCGTATGGAACTTTCTGCGCCGTGTCATTCAGCGAGGCAACGGCGCGGTACCCCATAGCCTGAATAAACGTGCCAATCGCCTGCATGGTATTTGCGTCTTTTGAATAACCGAAACCGACCGCCGTTCCTGCCGTTGCCGACGGATAGGTCTTGATTATATTGTGATCCATCGAGGTGCCGATAACGATAGTGTTCACCAGCCCTTCCGGCAAATTTACCGGCTTTTCTGCATTGTGGTCCGCATCATATAAATGACTGTAGTGCCAGCGCTCATCGGCTGAAGTGATGCCGGTTATCTCAGCCCCGAAAACCCGCGAAATACGTTTAATCTCTTCCGACATTTTTTCGGTCGATTCTATTTCGACTTTTTCTTTAGCGATCTCCGAATAAATTTCAATGTCATCCTGGTAGCCATCGACCCGGCCATTTTTAAGGTTTCTCTCGATCAGCAAATTGGTGCCGACCCAGCCGCCAAGCCGGAAGGCAAAGTCTCTGGCAGTATAGCCATCCCGGTCGCGGGCGGCGATGTCCGGGCGATACATACCGCGAAACCAATCAATGACCTTTTTGGACATGATGCGCTCATCCCAGCGGCCGCGATTGTAAATGTCATTATTTTTATTAAAGCGCTCAAAGTTTGGCAGGATTTCAAAGCCGCATGCCTCATCGCGAGCATCGTGAAGCTGGCCCTGATAAGGGCCTTCATTCGTCGGCAGATTGTCGAGCGATAATGGCTGCGGTTTATTGTGATCGGTTACCGGATTACTCATTATTGCCCTCTCGGCTTAAAATTTCCGATCCAACGTTTTTGTTTTTCGTAACTGGTTGGTAGCGAGGCTTCAGTTATCATCACTTCAAGACGTTTTAGCTTCTCCGGTGTTTCTTCCGGTATTTCATCAACCCATTTCTTCAATAGCTCCTCATAGTCGTCGCCAACTGGACAGACATCGGCGCAGCGGCGACAGCCGGTAATTATGCCGCTGCCGCGTAACATGGCTTGAAAAATTTCCGAAGACTCCATGCCGCGCAACATACCGATCTTATTGGCCTGGTCAGGTTCTTTTAAGACGTTGGTGAGGTAATCTGATAAAAATTCGAAACCGAAGGGAGAAAGATATTTGT
>CAJWIB010000342.1 GCA_913041095.1 uncultured Rhodospirillaceae bacterium
ACGCCGACTTTAATTTCGGGTTGGCCAAAAACGGCGTCAGGCGAGGCAAAAATCCGGCTGCCGCCACAAGCGACTTCCAGACCGCCGCCCAGGCACTGACCCTGCACCGACACCAGGATAGGAACGGGATGCCGCAACATGGTCAACAGTGTCTTGTTCATAACGCTCAGCATATCGCCGAACTGGCCCGGCAGATGTTCCGGCACACTGGCGCCGAAGCTGAAATGCGGGCCTTCGTGATCGAGCACCACCCCTTTGATACCGGGATTTGACGCATGCTCCTCGAGCGCACTGCTAATGGCCTCCAACATAGCCGTATCGGTAATATTCGCTTTAGGACGGGCGAGTCTCAGGCGAAGTAATTTACCGTTTCGATCAATCCAGACTTTGACAGGACTATCACTCATTTGATAATTCATGATTGGTTTGAACGCTGTCGTAATAGTAACCAAGGTCAGTGTGACAGACGCCGCAGCCGGCAATTTTCACCACGACTTCACCGTCACCGGGCGAGAAAGGATCGAAATCAACTTTCTCCATCGGTGCACCCGCTTCGACCATTTCCCAGCGGTACGATTTATCTGACATGCGAATTCCTTTAACTTACCGTTCTAATTTCTATTTGCCGGATTTATGATCGTGGTCATGTTCCTGGCGGCTAATTTATTCTTGTATTTGGCAAATTATAGGGCCTTTTGACTGATTCTGGTAAAACGGTACTTTAATACCGATTAAGAGTCAATAGGTTTTTTATGGTTATTCAAAGATTTTTGGAATGTCTAAAATTAACGCTTCTTAACCGATATCATTTCCTTTTTAAATAAAGTTCGCTTTATTGGTCAGAATTCGCTTGGGAATCGGGTTCCCAATGATGTAAGTCATGTCACCAGTTAAATTAGAGTCGAAGATTTAGGGGCCAACACCTATTTCAACGTCGAGAAGAAAAGGTCCTAACAGTTTGCCCAATCACACCGTTAATGTTTATCCGTCAGAAAAGCCTCTGGCCAAAGAAGATCAACTCGCCTGGAAAATAGCCGAAGTCGCAGCTGATCCAATCGCGGTTAGCGATGCTGTCACCGATATGGTGATCAACCGCATTATTGATAATGCCTCCGTCGCCATCGCTTCGGTAAACCGTCATCCGGTTGCAAGTGCCCGCGCCCAAGCCATCGCCCACCCCCGCGCAGGTGGTGGTGCTATTTTCGGTATGCCCAACAATCAGCGTTTCCATGCTGAATGGGCTGCCTGGGCCAACGGCACGGCGGTTCGCGAGCTTGATTTTCACGATACATTTTTGGCCGCCGACTATTCGCATCCTGGCGATAATATCCCACCGATCCTCGCCGTCGCACAGCAATTGGATAAGTCGGGTACGGATTTATTGCGCGGTCTCGCAACAAGTTATGAAATTCAAATTGATCTGGTCAAAGGCATTTGCCTGCACGAACATAAAATTGATCACGTTGCTCATTTGGGGCCCTCGGTAGCAGCTGGTATCGGCACGCTCTTGAGGCTTGATACGGATACGATTTATCAATCGGTGCAGCAGGCTTTGCACACGACAGTCTCCACCCGCCAATCCCGCAAGGGTGAAATCTCCAGCTGGAAAGCCTTTGCTCCATCTCATGCTGGAAAATTAGCCATCGAAGCAGTTGACCGCTGCATGCGGGGCGAAGGAGCACCTTCGCCAATCTATGAAGGCGAAGACAGCGTCATAGCCTGGATTTTGGACGGACCCGACGCCAATTACACAGTTCCCCTGCCCGGCCCCGGTGAAACCAAAGTGGCGATTTTGGAAAGCTATACCAAAGAGCACTCGGCCGAATACCAAAGCCAGGCCTTAATCGATCTGGCTTTCCGCGTGCGTGAAAACATTTCTAATTGGGATGGTGTTGAAGCGATTAAACTCTTCACCAGCCACCACACCCATTACGTCATCGGTACCGGCGCTAAGGACCCGCAAAAAATGGACCCCAACGCCAGCCGAGAAACACTTGATCATTCGATCATGTATATCCTAGCTGTCGCATTGCAGGATGGCGAGTGGCATCACGTACGCTCATACACGCCGAAACGCGCCCAAAGAGAAGACACGGTCAAACTTTGGCATTCGATTTCGACAGAAGAAGACCCGGCATGGACCGCGCGCTATCATGATCCGGACCCAGACAAGCGCGCCTTTGGCGGGCGTTTGGAAGTGACACTCAAATCCGGTGAGAAGATTGTCGATGAGCTGGCTGTCGCCAATGCCCATCCAGCCGGTGCCCGGCCATTTGCCCGGGAGAACTATATCAACAAGTTTAAAACCCTAACCAAAGGTATTATTTCGAACGCCGAAAGCATTCGCTTTCTCGATCTCGTGCAGAATTTACCCGATCTGGATACGGCTGGTGTCGGTGAAATTAATGTTCAAGTTGATGCTATCGACGTCGATAGCAACACCCCCGATACGAAAGGGATATTCTAATGTTATTTGGCACCAAAACAGCAGCTGAGAAACGTGCTGATTTCAGGCAGGAACTGGCCTCCGGCAAACTCTTGCAAATGCCCGGCGCCCATGAGCCCATTGTTGCCCGCATTGTTGAAGAACAGGGCTTTGACGGCATTTATATTTCGGGTGGAGCGTTATCTGCAGCAATGGCGATGCCGGATATCGGGCTCACCACCCTCACCGAGGTGACCCAGCGGGGCCGCCAAATCGCGCGAGTGACAGAACTGCCAGCGCTGATCGATCTCGATACTGGTTTTGGTGAAGCGATTAACACGGCCCGCACGATCCAGGAATGTGAAGAACTTGGCATTGCCGGTTGCCACATTGAAGATCAGCTTAGCCCCAAACGCTGCGGGCATCTGGACAACAAAATTCTCATCGAAACCAAAGATATGTGCCAAAAAGTCTGCGCTGCAGCCAATGCCAAGCGCGACCCCAACTTTTTATTAATGGTGCGCACCGACGCCAAAGC
>CAJWIB010000343.1 GCA_913041095.1 uncultured Rhodospirillaceae bacterium
CAAGCTCAATTAAGACAAATAAAATAGTGGGTTAAACTATATTTGAACTAGTTAGCTGGATCAGCCCCTTTATTTATTAATGTAATACGTGTTTTCTTTAATGTGATACGGAAATTTGCCCGGGGCAGGTTAATTTTCAGCTATTTGCTGCGGTGAAGCCGAAGACGCGATGTCGTCGGAGCCAATTTTCTCACCCATTTCGATCTCGGTGATGTGTTCGCCGCGCTTGGTGATTTTCCCCGTCGAAGTGCCGATATCGTTCAAATCTTTATCAGCCTGCCTCATATGAGTATGCAGCTTAGCGACACGGTCATCAAGGCGTTTAACATCTTCAAGCATGAATTGGACTTCGGCCTGAATAACGCTAGCTTGCTCGCGCATATGGACGTCTTTGAGGACCGCGCGCACTGTATTAAGGGTTGCCATCAGCGTGGTAGGCGAGACGATCCATACTTTAGAGCGGTAAGATTTTTCAACAATTTCCGGCAAACTAGCATGAAGTTCGGCATAAATTGCTTCAGAGGGCAGGAACATCAAGGCTGATTCCGCAGTTTCGCCCGGAATAATATATTTTTCTTTGATGTCCAATATATGTTTGAGAATGGCGGCACCCAAGGCACGCAAGGCAACTTTCTGATCGGCTTCTTCCTCAGCATCGCGGAGGGCATGATAAGCCTCAAGCGGAAACTTTGAATCGATAACGATCGGCCCCGGGGGATTAGGTAAATCAAGTACACAATCAGCGCGCTTGTTATTGCTCAGCGTCACCTGAAATTCAAATGCTGAGGGCGGTAGGATTGAAGTTACCAGATCATTGAGCTGGATTTCACCAAAGGCGCCACGCGCTTGTTTATTGGAAAGAATATCCTGCAACCCAACCATTTGTTCGGAAAGCCCAGTGATGTTTTGCTGGGCGGTATCAATGACGGCGAGCCGCTCGTGCAATTGTTTTAGGGTCGCTCCGGTTTTTTCCGTTTGCTGAGTGAGGCCATCGCCAAGGCGTTTGGACAGCGCCTCCAACCGGTCATTAACGGCGGTTTGGCTCTGCTCCATACGACCGCTGATTTCAGCTTGAGCCTGGCCAAAGCGTTCCGACAATTGGCTAAATTGGGCAAGCGTCTGGTTCATTTCGGTGCGGCTGCGATCACCTTTGAGTAGGAGCAGTATCATCACGCCCAATACCAAAACTGCTAAAATTATTAATATTACATTTATGTCCATAATATTTTGAAAGGCCCCTTATGTAACCTCGAATCTAGCCTGAGTGCCGCCTAAATAGCAATCGCCTAACACTGGTCTTTTCAGATATCTTGAGCAAATCTTGACTGAGCAGCCTACGTGTCCTATTTCCAACCGGGAAAACATGGATATATACACAAAACATGGCATTTTTACCAATTATCGTCGCACCTGATCCGCGCCTTAAACTGACCTGCGATCCTGTCATAGATGTGACGGACGAGTTGCGGCAGTTGATGGATGATATGCTGGATACGATGTACGACGCGCCCGGCATTGGCCTGGCGGCGCCACAAGTCGGTGTAACCAAGCGGGTAATCGTGGTTGATGTGACTAAAAATGACGACGAGCGCCACCCCTATCAGATGGTCAACCCAAAAATAACTTGGCGTTCGGAAGAACTGTTGGATTATGAGGAGGGCTGTCTTTCCTTGCCGGAGCAATATGCGCAAGTGAGCCGGCCCGAAAAAATCCGCATTAAATATTTGGATTTTGATGGTAACGCGCAGGAGATTGAAACCAGCGGTATTCTAGCGACTTGTATTCAACATGAAATGGATCATCTCGACGGGGTTTTATTTGTCGATCATATTTCGAAGCTGCGCCGAGATCTCATCATCCGAAAACTAAAAAAATATAAAGCTCAACTGTCGTCAAAAAAAGTTGGCGTTCGTGGTTAATCGCCGGGGTTATTGTCACCATGGCTGAGAAACTGCGCCTCGCCTTTATGGGTACGCCCGATTTTTCGGTACCGGTGCTTGCAGCCTTGATTGATGCGGGTCATGAAGTTGTTTGTGTTTATTCTCAATCTCCCCGAGCCGCCGGACGTGGTCAAAAACAAAAACCAAGTTCGGTTCATGCCAAAGCTGAAGAGCTTGGCATTGACGTGCACACACCTAAAAGCCTTAAGAGCGAGGTAGAGCAAGCAGTTTTTACCGCCCTTGAACTCGATTGTGCGGTGGTGGCTGCTTACGGTTTGATTTTACCGCGGGAAATTTTGGCGGCACCGCGATTGGGCTGCCTTAACATTCATGCCTCTTTGTTACCGAGATGGCGTGGCGCCGCGCCCATTCAGCGGGCCATCTTGGCAGGTGATGAAGTGAGCGGTGTCACCATCATGCAGATGGATGAAGGTTTGGATACTGGCGATATGCTGCTTAGCAAGCAAGTGCCGATTAACAGTAAGACAACAGGGGAAAGTTTGCATGATGCCTTATCAGAAATGGGAGCGGATTTAATCATCGGCGCCTTGGCCAGCTTGGCGGCAGGTACCTTGACCGCGCTGCCGCAACCGGCGGAAGGTGTCACCTATGCCGGCAAGCTTGAGCGCCAAGAAGGACATATTGACTGGAACAAATCTGCTCTCGAACTTGAGCGGCAAGTGCGCGCCTTTACGCCATGGCCTGGGTCGTGGTTTGAATTTGCCGATGAGCGTATTAAAATAATTTCGGCTGAAACGGCAGACGGAACAGATAAACCGGGCACGGTGCTGGATGATCATCTGACGATTTCCTGTGGGGAGGGTGCTTTGCGATTGGTAAAAATTCAACGTGCTGGCAAGGGACCGATGGCGGCGCTTGATTTTTTGCGTGGTTTTGATCTGCCCGTTGGCAGCAGGCTCTTCTGATGCAGCGTTATAAGCTTATAATTGAATATAACGGCAGCGGCTTTGTCGGCTGGCAGCGGCAAAAAAATGGCCTTG
>CAJWIB010000344.1 GCA_913041095.1 uncultured Rhodospirillaceae bacterium
ATAGCAGCTTTAGTTTCATCATTGCTAATGCGGTAGCCTTCAAAGTCCTCCAGCATTGCCTGCCATATGTCTTGGCCAAAATTTATACTTTGGGTGTGGCGAAATTCTTCCAGCGCTTTGGCCACGGCTTTACCGTCCCGGTCATAATGATCGAACAACAGACGCTCAAAATTACTGGAGATCTGAATATCCATACTCGGACTGGGCGTTGGTACCACCGGCTTCATCGACATCGTGCCGGTATCAAAAAAACGCGTCAGAATGTCGTTCTCGTTCGAGCTAACAATAAATTTCTCAATCGGCAGTCCCATTTGCTTGGCGGCATACCCGGCATAGACATTGCCGAAATTGCCAGTCGGTACGGCGTACACAAACTTCCGGTCTGGCGCACCAAGCTCAACGGCGGTCCAAAAGTAATAGACGATCTGGGCCATGATGCGCGCCCAATTGATCGAGTTGACGGCTGACAGATTGTGCTCATCGCGATAATCTTCATCACCAAACAGCGCTTTGATTGTATCCTGACAATCATCAAAGGTGCCATCCAACGCAATGTTATGAACATTACCGGACAGCACGGTCGTCATCTGGCGGCGTTGGACTTCTGATACCCGGTCTTTTGGATGGAGAATAAATATTTCGATGGTGTCGCGGTCCCGGCACGCTTCGATTGCCGCCGAACCCGTATCTCCTGAGGTTGCCCCGACAATGGTGACCCGTTCACCGCGTTTTCTCAGCACATAATCAAACAGTCTGCCGACCACTTGCAGCGGATAGTCTTTAAACGCCAGTGTCGGCCCGTGAAACAGCTCGGCGATCCACATATCGTCATCCAATTGCTTCATTGGCGCAATTGCCGGATGATCAAATTGAGCATAAGCGTCATTGACTATCTCAGCGAAATCATCTTCGGGGATTGTTCCACCTAAAAATGGCAGCATGATGCGGATCGCCAGTTCTTGATAACTTAAGCCGCGCAAGTCGCGAATTTCATAATCAAAAAACTGCGGCCAGCTTTCAGGCACATAAAGGCCACCATCGCGGGCCAAGCCGGCCAGCAATACGTCATCAAAAGCTAAATCGGGAGCACCTGAACGGGTGCTGATATATTTCAACGCGGTTTCTCCAATATAAATCGTGCCTGAAAATTTGGCGTAGACTATCTCTTGGCGTGACCTGCCGCAAGCCAGTACACAATTGCGTTAAGTCAAATATCGGGTCTGCAAGTGGTGCTTAAAAATCTCCGTATCGAGCGGTTTGCCGGTAGCGCGCTCAATCAGTTCCGGCGTTTCATAAAGCGATCCGAGGCCATAAATATGTTCGCCAAGCCAGTCATACAGCGGGGTAAAATCCCCTTCGCTGATGGCAGGCAGAATTTTGGGGTCGGCGTTCCGGGCTGTAGCAAAAATTTGCGCCCCTGTCATCGCGCCTAAACTATAGCTCGGGAAATATCCCCAGGCGCCATCAAACCAATGGATATCCTGCATGCAGCCGGTGGCGTGATCAGGCGGGATCAGACCAAGTAATCTATGCATCGCTTCGTTCCAGGCGGCGGGCAGATCATCCAGGGTCATTTCTTCATTGATGAGGGCGCGTTCTATTTGATAGCGTAAGATCACATGCGCCGGATAAGTCACCTCATCGGCATCAACTCGAATGAGCCCAGGTGCTACTTTGGTGTAAATACGATAGAGATTATCAACTTCCCATTCGGGCCCATCGCGTTCGAAGGCCGCTTTCATCAACGGCGCGGCAAAGGTGAGAAATTCCTTCGAGCGGCAGGCCTGCATTTCGATCAGCAGGGACTGACTTTCATGGACGTCCATGCCACGGGCTTCGCCGACCGGTTGGCGGCGCCACTCTTTAGGCAGGTTCTTCTCATACAAAGCGTGGCCGGTTTCATGCAGGATGCCCATCAGGCCAGTGGTAAAATCTGTTTCGTCATAGCGGGTGGTGATGCGCAAATCATCCGGCGTGCCACCGGAAAACGGATGCAGGCTAATATCAAGCCGGCCTTGGCTGAAATCAAATCCGAGCTCGGTCATCAATTGCTCACCGAGGACGCGTTGCTGCACTTCCGGAAACGGGCCTTGGGGTAAAATTGGCTGCGGTGCAGCGGCTTGCTTATCTAAAACGGCAGCCAGGAAATCCGGCAGGAAGGCTTCTATATCGCTAAAGATCGGATCGACCAGGTCTTGGCGTAGACCCGGCGTATGCTCGTCCATTAAGGCTTCATAAAGCGCACACCCAAGAGCGTTGGATTTGGCTGCTGCCACCTCTTTAACTAATTTAAGCACTTCCGCCAAAAGGGGTTTGATTCCGTCATAGTCAGACTCTGTTCTGGCGATCTGCCACTTGGTTTTGCAAGCCATGCTGGCTTTGGTAAGTGCCTCGACCAGATCAGCCGTGACCGCGGTTGCATGCACCCAAATATGACGCATTTCTCTCAAATTGGCGGCTTGCCACGAACCGAGATCACTTAGCTCTTCGGCCTCATCCAAGAAATCTGAAACTTCATCGCTAACGAGAATTTCATGACAGACCGTACCAAGGGCAGCCAATTGTTCACTGCGGGCAGCGGCACTGGTGTCGCCTTCGGGTATCATCGTTGAGGCATCCCAATGAAGCACACCAGCAGCTTCCCGCAAGGCCAGCAAACGCCCAAAACGTTTTTCAAGTTTTTCGTAAGATGTCATTGAGAAACAGACTAGCGTCTAGAGGAAGGATTGGACACCTCTGTCGGCCAGAAAAATTACGAAGATCAACAAGAGATGGAGGATTGAAAACTTGAACATACTGCGCGGTGCATCAAAACTTTCGGTTTTCATCACCACCACCGCATGCCGGATGAACCACAATCCGAGCGCGCCAATGATAACGCCAGCTAGAATTGAAATGAGGCCGGTGAAAACGGGGGCAATTGTGATTGGCAGTAAT
>CAJWIB010000345.1 GCA_913041095.1 uncultured Rhodospirillaceae bacterium
CAAAATGGCGCTCAAGGTTGGCACAGCAGGTCAAAAGAAATATCTCAAACGGTTCGGCATGTTGAAACCGGTAGCGATTGAGTTGCTTGAGATTGGCTCACCCTTGACGCCCGATCATTGGCGCGAGATCAACACGATGACGATCGCCTATGGTCACGGCATTGCGGTAAGCCCACTACAGCTGGTCGCTGGGGTAGCTGCTCTTGTCAATGGGGGCAAGCTTTATAATCCAAGGATGACCAAGTTGTCGAACGGTCAACAAGCGGTTGGTTCCAGAGTTCTCTCGCAAGCGACGTCGAAAAAAATGCGCGGGCTTATGCGCTTGGTGGTGCGCAGTGGCACTGGCCGGAATGCTGATGTGCCGGGCTACTTGATCGGTGGTAAGACTGGAACTGCAGATAAACCTGGTCCCCGTGGCGGTTATGGCAACCGCCGGGTAATCTCGTCATTTGTTGCGGCCTTCCCGATGGATAAACCGCGTTACGTTATATTGGCGTTGTTGGATGAGCCGAAAGGAACGCAACGCACGCAGGGCTACGCGACCGGCGGTTGGGTGGCTGCCCCGGTGGTCGCGCGCGTAGTAAAACGGATGGCGCCGCTGTTAGGGCTTAAGCCATCGCAACAAACTGAAAAACTGCCGAAGCCGGGGGATGACCTTTTCATCGCGACCAGAGCAACAAAACGCTGACGTAATGGGATTTTATATGAGGATAACCCGTTGCGATTAAAAGATTTATTGGTGGGATTTGAATGGAAAAACATGTCAGGCAGAGATTTTATAGACACTGACATTTTGGGAATAACGGCTGATTCGCGTCAGGTGGAACCGGGCTTTTTATTCGCTGCCCTTTCTGGTGCCCAAGTTGATGGCGCCAATTTTATTCCTGATGCGATAGCCGCCGGAGCCATCGCCCTTTTGGTACCGCTTGAGATCTATAAGGATGGCCTCGCCGACAGCATTGATGCTTCCATCAGTCTGGTGCCGGACAGCAATCCACGCCGCTGCTATGCCAAAATAGTGGGCCGGTTCTATCAACCCCAGCCCAACCACGTGGCTGCAGTGACCGGCACCAATGGCAAATCTTCAGTCGCAGAATTTACCCGCCAGCTTTGGCAGGCTTGTGGTCAGCTGGCAGCAAGTTTTGGCACGCTAGGTTTGGTCGCTCCGGATCGAATCGAGAGCGGCAATCTGACCACGCCTGATCCGGCTGATCTCCACAAGGCGCTTAGCGAACTTGCTGCGAATGGTGTTAACCATGTCGCCGTTGAAGCTTCCAGTCATGGGCTCAATCAATTTCGGCTGGATGGTGTTGCCGTTAACATCGCTGCCTTTACCAATCTTAGCCGCGATCATCTCGATTACCACGAGAGCATAGATAAATATTACCAAGCTAAACTCAGATTGTTCACCGAGGTGCTGGATAACGGCGGTGTTGCCGTCATCAACGCCGATGATGCGAAAAGCGAGGCGCTTGTCGATGAATTAGAAAAACGCCGGATAAAAACGATAAGTTATGGGCTTAAGGCTAGCAATATCGTGCTCAAAAAAATTGAGCCCTTACCGGACGGCCAGTGCTTGTCATTGAATGTATTGGGTAAGGATGCCAAGCTGAATTTGCCGTTGATTGGCGGCTTCCAGAGTATGAATGCGCTGTGTGCTTTAGGTATTGTTTTGGCTGATGGCGCTGATCAAACTCAGGCCATAGCTGCGCTTGAGAATCTTGCTGGCGTGCGGGGGCGGCTTGAGCTGGCGGCCCACCATACAATCGGCGCCGGCATCTATGTTGATTACGCTCACACGCCGGACGCGTTAGCGCATGTCTTAACCGCACTCAGACCCCATACCAGTAAAAAACTAAAAGTCGTGTTTGGCTGCGGCGGTGACCGGGATCAGGACAAACGTCCGGAGATGGGCGAGATTGCGGCCCGCTTAGCCGATGAAGCGATTGTCACCGATGACAATCCCCGGACTGAAGCTGCGGCGCCAATCCGTTCGCAAATCATGGCGGCCTGCCCGGAGGCATTGGAAATCGGTGACCGCAAGAAAGCGATCTTTGCGGCGGTTAAAGGGCTCAGCGAAGGTGACCTTTTGGTTATTGCAGGTAAAGGTCATGAGCAAGGCCAGATCATCGGTGATGACGTGCTGCCCTTTGATGATGTTGAGATCGCCCGGCAAGCAGTTGAAGGAGGTGGCGCATGACCGATCTTCAACAACCAAACGTGCTTTGGCAATCAAGCGAAGTAACTAAAGCAACCGGCGGTATATCAGCTATGGACTGGAGTGCAGCGGGCGTCTCCATTGATAGCCGGACAGTAGAGCAAGATGATCTCTTTATCGCCATCTCGGGCCCAAATTTTGACGGTCACGATTTTGTTCAAGGTGCTTTAGATAATGGGGCGGTGGCGGCGATTGTTGCACAAGCGGTTGAGGGGGTTAGTGCCGTAACTCCATTGCTGAAAGTCAGCGATACTTTCGTGGCACTTAACGATCTAGGCCGGGCGGGCCGCGATCGCACCTCTGCCAAAGTGATTGCCGTAACCGGCAGCGTCGGTAAAACCGGCGTCAAGGAAGCACTTGGGCAATTGCTGTCGGGTCAGGGAGAGACGTCTTACAGCCGTGGCAGTTTCAACAATCATTTCGGTGTGCCGTTATCGCTCACGCGGTTACCCCAAAATGCCGAATACGCGGTGTTTGAGCTTGGCATGAACCATGCCGGTGAATTGACGCCGCTGTCGCAGATGGTCAGGCCCATCGTCGCCATCGTAACGACAGTAGAGCTGGCACATATTGAATTTTTTTCTTCGGTCGATGATATCGCCCGGGCCAAAGCTGAAATTTTCAACGGCTTAGAGAAAGGCGGCACTGCCATCCTCAACCAGGACAATGAGTATTATG
>CAJWIB010000346.1 GCA_913041095.1 uncultured Rhodospirillaceae bacterium
GTGTCACCGATTAATTCGCGTATTTTTTTACAGAATTTGCCATAGCGATGACATTTTCCACTCTGGCTTCATCGGGAATGCCGATGGCGCCGTCGAGGATAAAGCCCCCGCCTTTGCCGACCGTTTTAATGAGTTTCCGGCAGTATTCATCAACGTCTTCTGGCGTGCCCGTGTTCAAAAGCGAAGGCGGCACGTTACCCCGCAAACAAACCACATCGCCCAGAACTTCCTTGGCTTTAAACAAGTCGCCTTGCTCGAACCAATAGATCGCCTTGCCCGGCGGGATATCGCCAATGAATTTCATCCGGGACGTGCAATCACCTTCCCACAACAGACAAGGGGTACAATCGTTTTCAATCAGTTCATGAACGATGGAGCGAAGCTCCGGCCAATAGAAGGTCATAAACTGATCATGAGACATAAAGCCGTCCAGCCCCCAATGCAACGGCATAAAAACGATTTGGCAGTCACCGGATTTGGTTTCGTTGGCGACATTGTCGATCAGTAGCTGTCGCGCCTTGGCGAGGGTCTCCTGCATCTTGTCGGCGCGGCGGAACATATCAAGCATGCCACCCTTGGAACCGCGCAGAAAATCGAGAATATGATCAAACGGCGCTTTACAAAATCCACCAACTGAAACCGGATAGCCCTCGGCAGCCATTTCACCAATGAATTTACCGCCGGCGCCAAGAATCTCCGCCATTTTCTCACCGGTTTCCATCAGCTGTTTCATGCTTTCCTGCAGTTTGGGATCAGCGAAGGCACTGAGGGAAGCAAAAAAGCGCCACTCGGATAATGACGGCAAGGTCGGCATATTAGCGAAGCCTTCAAAGGCCGTGGCAACGCGTGGCAGATAAGATTTTAAATAAAATCCGGTCGGATCGAACAGATAGTCGTCATATTCTTCCGGCGCGACATATTCCTCATCCAGATATTGGAAGGTTATATTGTCACCAACGCCTTTGCCGGGCCACAGCATTGCCTTATAGCCCAAGGCCTCCATAACCGGGCCAAAAGAAAATAACAGTGGTGAATAACTATCGGGATCAAGCAGATGAATAGCATCGCGGGTGGCATCGACCATTTTATCGATTTCATACCACGCCTCTTTATACGTTATTCCGGCGAGCTTGGCCGGCCAGAATGTCGGCCAGAAGGTATAGGGCACGCGATCCGTTTCCCGGAGTGCAATATGATCCGCCATCCGGCTCTGTCTCTCGTCATATAATGCTGTACCCATGATCTTCCCCCTGCGTTCCCAAGCTGGGCAATAAATCTATATCTCTCGCCTGATCGGCACCTTGATATAGGTCAAAGTGCTCGGGGTATTGGGGATACCGACTTCTTTTCCATCACGTTACCCCAGGCTTCGGGCCGAGGTCCAGTGTCGATTCTGGATTCCCGCTTTTGTGGGAATGATGGACTGTTTAGACGATTTAAGGGGACAGGTATTTGTTTTGTGCCCCGTTAATTTACCGGGTTGCATAACTATTACGCGAGACTTATTCAAGCGCAGGTCCTTCTTTTAAAGGATGCCATTAATGCTCCCCAATTCTTATATAGATCATAGCCCACATGATTAAAGCCGTGATAAGCGAATTGTGAAGACGCTGCTTTTCATTTTAGCTCTTGCGACCTAATCTTAACTATGAATTCTTAAGGCTGGTCAGCCCGTCCTTTTTTCTTTTATGCTAGCCCCACTAACAATTTAATGAGTGAGGTTGAAATTCATGTCATCACTACCCTTTGAAAATTGCGGCTTTGAGGTGCGCCAGAACCTTATCGACGCTCACCAGGAAGCGTGGAGACGCATAGCATCTCCCGGCACCTGGTTAACCGGTGAGCGGCGTCTGACTGTCGTTGCCGAAATCCACCAGGCCCACGCTTGCGATTTCTGCCAGGAAATTAAAGACGCTCTTTCACCCAATGCGGCAACAGGCACTCACACTGCCACGGGCAATTTAAGCGACGCCGAAGTTGAACTTATTCACCGCGTCGTCTCCGATTCAGGCCGCTTGAGCGAACCCTGGTCGCAGGAAGTACTGGCGGGTGGCCTAAGTGAAGGAGAATATGTCGAGATTGTTGGCATTATTGCCTCGGTCATGATTATAGATACTTGCACGATGGCGCTAGGCGTCGCTGATACTGATCTACCTGATGCGGTAGCTGGAGAACCAACCCGTTATCTGCCACCGGGCGCTAAAGTCGAGGCCGCCTGGCTACCGATTGTCGAGCCCGAAGATGTCGTTGAGACCGATGAGCCGCTCTATCCCAGCCCCAAAGTAGGCTATATCTATCGCGGTCTGTCGATGGTACCGGAATCGATGCGGAATTACTGGGCAATGGCCAACGAACATTATCTGCCCGGCGAGGTTATCTATCAGTTCGATAAAACCATCCGCGCGCTTGAACGGCCGCAAATGGAGCTCATAGCAGCTCGGGTCTCGGCGCTGCATCAATGCGCCTATTGAACAACGGCACACACCTACATGCTCCGTGAGAGCATGCAAATTACCAATAACGAAGTTAATTTAAAAGACGTCACCCAGGGCCTTAGCGACGGCACGCAAATACCCAATGCGGAGGTACTGGTGAATTTCGCTGAAGCTATTGTCAGCCGAGATGTTGCCAAGATTACCGCGGCGCGCCAAATTGTTGCCGATACGCTGGGGAATGATGCCACGGTTGATGCGGCGGCAGTCGCTTCGGCTTTTCATGGCTTTGTCCGGATCGCCGATGCGATTGGCATTCCCTATACCACGGCAGCCCAAGGCCAGGATGTGCCGGAAATCCGTGAAGCTGCGGGCATCAACGACTTCTACCGTATCCAGGAAGCCAGCTAGGAAATATATTC
>CAJWIB010000347.1 GCA_913041095.1 uncultured Rhodospirillaceae bacterium
CCTCCGGGTCTTCCTTGTTCTCCTGGGCTTTGGCGGCATAAATGCGGAAGGACTTTGTTATTTTGTCAATCTCAGGCCGGGTTCCGGTCAAGCCAACAAAGCTGGAATGGAAGTGTTCAAGATAGGATTTTAAATCCTCCGGTTTGTCCCGTTCGGGATCGACGGTGATGAACAGCGGCTGAATTTTTTTGGCGTCATCACCCATCAGGTCGAGCGCTTCCGATATTGTGGTAAGGGTGGTCGGGCAAACATCGGGACAATAGGTATAGCCGAAAAACATCAGCGTATATTTACCGTGGAAACTGGTATCCTTGACCCTGTTGCCGTTGTGATCGGTCAAGGTAAAGGCGCCGCCAATGGCCGGTTTGACGGTTTTCACCTGGGCGCCCGGCACCTGCCCGGAAGCGATGCGTTTCTGATTCTCGAAATATTTCAGGCCCGCCCCCGCCAGCACGACCACAACAGCCAGGGCCAGATACAGATAAATGCGTTTGATGGGCATAATGCGTTTCTCCCTGGCCCCCAGCATATCCATAAGGGTATTTCTATAGGGGCCTTGGTGTTTGCGCCACCTATATTTCCGGCACGTCCAATTCGTTCTGGGCGCAGGCAGCGGTAACGGTGTTCTGCAACAGGCAGGCGATGGTCATGGGACCGACGCCACCCGGCACCGGTGTAATGGCGCCAGCGACTTCCCTGGCCTCGTCGAAGTCAACGTCCCCAGCCAATTTTGATTTACCCTCCGCGTCAGGCGGTGAGCGGTTCATGCCGACATCGATCACAATGGCACCTTCCTTGACCCAGTCACCTTTGACCATATTAGCACGTCCGACGGCGGCCACCAGTATATCAGCGCGCTGGGCCTCGCCCGGCAGATCGGCGGTCCGGGAATGGGCGACGGTAACCGTGCAATGTTCTCTGAGCAGCAGCGCCGCCATGGGTTTGCCGACGATGTTGGAGCGCCCGATAACCAGCGCCCGCTTGCCGGAAAGATCGTCACCCAGCTGTTCCTTGATTATCATCAGGCAGCCGAGTGGCGTACAGGGCACCAAACCGGACGAACCGGTGGCCAGCTTGCCGGCATTGAAAATATGGAAGCCGTCCACATCCTTGGCTGGATCGATCTTGGCCAGAACCACCTGCTTGTCGATCTGGTTCGGTAGGGGCAATTGCACCAGAATACCATGAGCGTCAGGATCTGAGTTGAGGCCTTCGATCAACGTCAGTAGTTCCTTCTGAGAGGTTTCCGCTGGCAGGCGATGTTCAAAACTTTTCATGCCCGCTTCGACGGTCATTTTATTCTTACTGCGCACATAGATTTGGCTGGCCGGATCTTCACCCACCAGTACCACCGCCAGACCCGGCGTCAAACTGTGATCTTCCTTCAGAATCTTCACCTGATCGGCGACCCGGCGGCGTAAACCCTGAGCAAACGCCTTGCCGTCGATAATTTTTGCGTCAGCCATTTGTTTCCCTCAAATTGGTATTCATCCACGCCGTTATTTTCGACTGCACCATATCCATATCACCACAGATCTCAATCACTTTTCTGCGGTCCGTTGTCCCTTGAATTATGGACAAGGTGGATTTGGGCAGTTGCCATTCTTTGGCCAGCAGTTTGATCATGGCTCTATTAGCTTTGTCCCCTGCGGGTACGGCGGTAACTGAAACCTTGAGATAGCGGGTGCCGTTTTCATCCAAAGCTTCACCCGAAATGCCACTGCGCCTAGCCTTGGGTATGAGGCGGATATTGATCCTTACCGCACCTTGTTCCCGCCGATGCAGTAAATCGTTGTCAGACGTGACCGCCGCCATATTCCCGGAGAAGATTACGCACGAAAACCAGCACGAGAATCAGCACCACCGGTGAGACGTCAATGCCGCCAAAATCGGGAATAAATCGCCGGATAGGCCGCATGGCTGGCTCCGTAATGCGGTAAAGAAAATCATTAACCGTACGGACAAACGGGTTTTGGGTATTGATGACATTGAATGAAATCAACCAACTCATAACCACGAATATTATCAGGCACCACATATAGAGATCGATAACCGTATCGACGAGACTTAGCAAAGAATTCATGGAATCCTGGACCAAAGTTATTGTTGTAAGAATGTATCTGGCGGAACCCTAACGGCAGCGTGCTTCCGAGGCAAGTCCCCAAAGAAACGGATATTGGAAAGGACGGCCAGCAACATCAAAAAAGGCGGAAAAAATTATAAGCTGAGATAACCACGGACCTTGACAGATCAAAGGCTGCGCCACATTATCCGCGCCTTCAAATAATTTGGCAAAATATGTGGGGCCGTAGCTCAGATGGGAGAGCGTCGCGTTCGCAATGCGAAGGTCAGGGGTTCGATTCCCCTCGGCTCCACCAACTTTATCGTTTATTTTCAATGAGTTACAAAAGAGCGATACCACTCAAATAGTCACAATGAATCAATCTGGCACACGAATGGCACAGTGTTGGAGGATTTATTATGGCTACAATTAGGAAACGTGGATCATCATGGCATGTTCAAGTACGACAAACAGACGGGGCTCCGGCTCGGTGTCAACTGGTATCTAACAATTGGCTCAGAAGTAGATTAAGCCCGATAATAGGGATGGCAACAAACGCCATCACGCAACTAATCCCGATAACTACAGACCTATCGATCCTGATTTATGGGATCGACTGTATCACTTTCAACAAGAAGAACAGCGATCACTATCGTTGCTCGAAGCCTCCGGCGTCTTACCAGATGACACTCTCTATCATTCAGAGCCTCTG
>CAJWIB010000348.1 GCA_913041095.1 uncultured Rhodospirillaceae bacterium
ATACGGACGACCATGAACCAAGTCGCAGACTTTTCTCAGATAGAAGGGGGAGAGCGTTGAGCATCTCCAAATGGGTCTATTCTTTTGGCGGGGGTTCCGCTGAGGGCAAGGCAGAAATGCGAAATCTGTTAGGCGGCAAGGGGGCTAATCTGGCCGAAATGTCGAGCCTCGGATTGCCGGTACCTCCTGGCTTTACCATCACCACGGAATTGTGCACGCATTACACCTCACACGATAACCAATATCCGGACGAGCTCAAAACCGAAGTTGATGCGGCGCTGGCCAAAGTCGAAGACACTATCGGGGCAAAATTTGGCTCTGCTGATAATCCGCTGCTGGTTTCGGTGCGCTCCGGTGCCCGTGCTTCAATGCCGGGCATGATGGATACGGTGCTGAATTTGGGTCTCAATGACGAAACCGTTGCCGGTCTCGCTAACGCCAGCGGTGACGAGCGTTTTGCCTATGACAGTTACCGCCGCTTTATTCAGATGTATGGCGATGTTGTCCTCGGTGTCGAGCATCACCATTTTGAAGATATCCTCGCCGATCATAAAGATGATAAAGGCGTCGCTCTGGATACCGAGCTTGAAGCCGATGACTGGAAAGAGGTTGCAAAGAAATTCGCTGCCAAGGTTGAAAGTGAGCTTGGTAAGCCCTTCCCGCAAGACCCCCATGATCAGTTGCGGGGCGCGATCAGTGCCGTCTTTGGCAGTTGGATGAATGACCGGGCCAAGATCTACCGCAAACTGCACGACATTCCGGAAAACTGGAGCACGGCAGTCAATGTGCAATCGATGGTCTTTGGCAACATGAGTGACTCATCGGCCACCGGCGTTTGCTTTACCCGCAACCCGTCGACCGGCGAGAACGTCTTTTACGGTGAGTATCTCATTAATGCCCAGGGTGAAGATGTTGTCGCCGGTATCCGTACGCCCCAGCCATTGACGATTGCTGAGAAAGAACAGAACCACACCGATCTACCATCGATGGAAGAGACTATGCCGGCGATCTATCAGGAGCTCTGCGACGTTCGCCAAAAGCTCGAAGATCACTATAAAGATATGCAGGATATGGAGTTCACCGTCCAGGAAGGTAAGCTCTGGATGCTGCAAACCAGAAACGGTAAACGCACTGCCAAAGCAGCGCTCAAAATAGCCGTTGATATGGCCAATGATGGTTTGATCACCAAAGAAGAAGCGATAAAACGCATTGAGCCGGGCGCGCTTGATCAGCTGCTCCACCCAACCCTTGACCCGAAAGCTAATCGCAATGTCTTGGGTAAAGGTCTGCCGGCTTCGCCAGGTGCGGCCTGCGGTAAAGTTGCGTTCTCGGCGCAAGATGCCGAAGACATGGTCGCCAAGGGCGATAGGGTGATCCTCGTCCGTATCGAAACCAGCCCTGAAGACATCGGGGGCATGCATGCGGCAGAAGGTATTCTAACCACGCGCGGCGGCATGACATCTCATGCGGCCGTGGTGGCGCGCGGCATGGGCCGTCCCTGCGTTGTTGGTGCCGGACAGTTGCGTGTTAGTTACCAAGATCAGACGTTAAAATGTGGCGGGCAAACCGTTTCAGCCGGTGACGTCGTTACCATTGATGGCTCGCGCGGTGAGGTAATGATCGGCGAAGTAAAAACCATTCAGCCTGAGCTCACCGGTGACTTTGGCGTGCTTATGCAATGGGTTGATGAAATTCGCGAACTTAAGGTGCGCACCAATGCGGAAACTCCCGAAGATGCTGAAACGGCGGTGAAATTCGGCGCCGAAGGCATTGGCCTCTGCCGCACTGAGCACATGTTCTTTGATCCGGAGCGCATCGTTCATATGCGGGAAATGATTTTGGCTGTCGATGTTGAAGGCCGGAAAGTGGCGCTGGCGAAATTGCTGCCCTATCAACGTGACGACTTTATCGATCTCTTCACCATTATGAAGGGGCTGCCGGTCACCATCCGTTTGCTTGATCCACCGCTGCATGAGTTCCTACCGACCAAGGAAGATGAGATGGTTGAGGTTGCTGATGCCGCGGGGACTGATTTTGATACTGTTCAAGCGCGAGCTTTGGCCTTGCATGAATCCAATCCGATGCTGGGTCTCCGTGGCTGCCGTTTGGGTATCATGCATCCAGAAATTTACGAGATGCAATGCCGGGCAATTTTTGAAGCTGCCGCCAAGGTTTCCAAAGACAGTGGCGAGACCGTGGTGCCGGAAGTGATGATTCCACTGGTCGGCGCTAAACGGGAATATGACATCATGCACGATATGGTCCAGCGTATTGCCAAAGAAGTCAGTGAGGAAACCGGCGCCGAGCTCGAATATCTCACCGGCACGATGATTGAATTGCCGCGCGCCGCCTTGCGCGCGGGCGAAATCGCGGAACAGGCAGAGTTTTTCAGTTTTGGCACCAATGATCTGACCCAGACGACCTATGGCTTGTCGCGGGACGATAGCGGCTCTTTCCTCGAGCGCTATCAGGAACAAGGCATTTATGAGCAAGACCCCTTTATCAGCATTGACGTCGAGGGTGTTGGCGAACTGATCGAACTTGCAGTCGAGCGTGGCCGCGAAACCCAGGGAGATATCAAGCTTGGTATCTGCGGTGAGCATGGCGGCGATCCATCCTCGGTAATCTTCTGCCATAAAATTGGCCTCGATTACGTTAGCTGCTCACCCTACCGTGTGCCGATCGCTCGATTGGCAGCAGCCCAAGCTGCCCTTAATGCCGAAAAGCTGATTGACGCTTAATCGAATTAAGGGGACACCATGCCGAA
>CAJWIB010000349.1 GCA_913041095.1 uncultured Rhodospirillaceae bacterium
CCTATTTGGAGCGCGTTAAAATTACCGATCAGGCCGGCAAGTATCCCGGACAGTTATCAGGTGGCCAGCAACAGCGCGTTGCCATCGCCCGGTCCCTCTGCATGAATCCAAAAATCATGCTGTTTGATGAAGTCACCTCAGCGCTTGATCCGGAAATGGTGAAAGAAGTTTTGGACGTCATGATTGATCTCGCCCGGGAAGGCATGACCATGCTGGTGGTCACCCATGAAATGGGATTTGCCCGTACGGTCGCTGATCGCGTAATTTTTATGGACGAAGGGCAAATAATAGAGGAAAACACCCCCGATGCATTTTTTGACAACCCGGCTTCAGAGCGCGCTCAGATCTTTATCGGCCAGGTTTTGCATCACCTTTAAGACGAATTACGAATTGAATTATGGATAAAGAAGTAAATACGCCCCAGCATATCAGGCCTAATTTTCAAAACATCCCGTTTTGGAACCCAACCAAGATTCTTGATCACGAGATCGGCAAACATGTCCACCGGATGGATTTGAACGAGTGTCCGTATCCGCCGTCGCCAAAAGTGATCGAGGCGATGCAAAATGTTGCCGATACGCTTAACCGTTATCCCGACGGCACATGCCCTGAGCTTACACCTTTAATCGCCGAGCGGACGGGCGTGCCGGCTGGAAACATCACCTGGGGTGGCGGCAGCACGCAGTTGTTAACAAGTATCGCCGAAATTTCAGTGGCCCCGGGCCAGAACCTGGTTGCTCCTAATTTAGTGTGGAAACGCTTTGATGGTGTTTTCAAAATCGTTGATGCCAGTGTTACTTCAGTACCGAACAATGCGGATGGCAGCATTGATGTCGAAGCACTGACCAATGCCATCGGCAATGATACGCGGTTGCTGGTTTGCGTAACCCCCAACAACCCGACCGGCATGATGCTCAATGAAGACGAAATCCGTCACGTTAGTGAAAACACACCGGAAAATGTCTTGTTATTTATGGATGAGGCTTATCACGAGTTTGCCATTCATGCCGGAGGGCCGGATGCGCTTAATATTTTAAAAGACCGCAAAGGTCCCTGGGTGATAACCCGCACGTTTTCAAAAGCGTATGCGCTGGCCGGTGTCCGTCTCGGCTATGCGATTTGTTCATCACCAGATACGGTTGATGCCATCCGCATGGTTTCAAGTACCTTTAATTTGAATGGATTCGCTGAAGCTGCCGCCATCGCTGCCTGGCATGATCCGGAATATACAAAATTTATCCTCGACAAAAATATGGAGGAGCGGGATCGCATTATCGCGGGCTTACGCGAAATGAGTTACGAGCCGATGCAATCGGTAACCAACTTTGTGGCCTGTGATATCGGCCGGCCGGGCATGGAGATTGTAAAAGCTATGCGTGAGCGCGGTATTAGGATTGCTACCGTCGGCGGCGATGATTTTGTGAATTATATCCGCGTTTCAATGGGAATTCCCGAAGATACCGACGCATTTTTAAGAGAACTTAAGGACGTGCTGGGCAGACTGAGCACCAAAACAATTATATAACAGGGAGGAATGATACATGCCAACTATAGACGACGTTTCAATCATCAACTCGAATACTGCCGAAGCCAAGCCGGTCGATTCCGGATTGGCAAGGGTGATTTGCAGCGACAGTTTGTGCGGTTCCAAGAACCTAACCGTCTACCGGCGGACCGTATCAGAAGCCCGCACGTTCGAGCCCGAGGCGGGCGATGACTACCACCTCGTTTATGTTATGGCAGCGTCAAAAGGTGGCAGCATCAGTTACAACGGTGAGACCCACCCTGCCGAAGAGGGTGCCGGCACATTGCTCGTGCCAAGGGAAACTGCAGTATTTGAAGCCGCTGGATCGGATTTGGAACTGCTACACATGGTGACGCCCAAACCTCCTGCTGCCATCGAAGAAGGGATGTCCGGGGGACCGGGATACTTTTTCAATCGCCAGACTCTTCGCCCGCTCAGTGACGCCAGCGGCGGCCGGGTGCGCCGTTTTTGTGCCGAATCCTCCGTTATATTGCTCGATGGGAGCCGGCTTACCTCTACCAACGCCATTCAGGCGGGTGAGATGCACTATCGTGAGGGCGGCTCGTCACCCTACCATCAGCACGTGGGCACCGACGCCAACCCGGACGGTGCGGCTCATTGCTACATGACGTTCAAAGGCCAAGGTATCGTCGAAGTCGGAGATACGTCACAGGAACTTGAACCCGGCACGCTGGTGTATTTCCCGCCGGGGGTCCCGCATCGTCTTCGCGCTCATAACGGTTCACTCGACTACTTCGAGATTCAAGCCTGGCGAAGCTTCCAGACAAATATCCTCAGCGAGGAAAAGTTGGGGCTAAGGTGGTATTACGCGCCTGAAATGCCGGATGCAGAACGGGTGGAGTGGAATCAGAGCTAGCGTGGCATTGTCACATTAACCTTGCACGACAAAAATGGGGATAAGATATTGTAGGCGGTACATGCTAGTGGCCACTACCTGAAGTGAACAAAATTGAAATGGTTAATTAACGTGACAATGCCTTTATTTTGCCGCCAGATAATGGATTGAAAAATAATTATCTGCATCAGTCCAAGTCTTTACCGATCCAAAGCCTGCACAACCGGCAAGCTCTAAAAACTCATCGATTGAATATTTATACGAATTTTCCGTATGAATGCTCTCGCCTTTGCGAAAGTTAAATTGCTGGCCGCCGATCTCAATCGACTGATCGAGCTGGCTGATTAAATGCATTTCAATGTGCCCCAGATCTTCATTGT
>CAJWIB010000350.1 GCA_913041095.1 uncultured Rhodospirillaceae bacterium
AATATGCGATGTTGAAGTTTAGGAGGATGCGAAGTTTACAGAAATTTGTCTCAATTCACTCATCAGTTTTCAATCACTTCAACAAAGAACGTCATCTAAATTCTAGAGAAACATATAAGGTTCAACGTGAAGCTGCTCTTGTTGAGTGGCAGCAACTCTGTGCTGCATAAATTCCTGGAATTTGCGATCTACAGAGACTGGTTCGCATTCGTCTGACAGCACCCTAATCCGGGAATGTGAATACTGGATTTACCGGATGGCGGCTTTAGATAGCGACGGGCTTAAAGTTTATCACTACCACGCAATTAAGGAAATCGGTTAAAAAAGGCCAAAAAAATTTGTAAAAAGATGGCTGCAGGCGTTGACAGATGGCGGATTGCCTCCTATTTTCCCGCATCTTTCGTCTCCAGTCGAGGCGGCATTGTACTGTTATGAGGACGGCAAAATGAAAGTTCGTAGTTCGCTTAAATCTGCGAAAGCAAGAGATAAGAACTGTCGCGTTGTGCGAAGGCGTGGTCGTCTGTATGTGATTAACAAACAGAAACCCCGCTTTAAGGCACGCCAAGGGTAAAATATAACCCTTTCCGGCAATTAAAAATTATTGAACCGCGCTGGTGGATAAGTATCTATAAGCGCGGTTTTGCTTTTTCTGATGCCGACAATTCTCTATTCTATCTCTCCGTATTTTGTTGGAGGAGGATAGTCGCCATGCATATGCCTGAGCCTGATGCTGCGATCATAGCCAAGCGTCCTGAAATTGTAGATCAGCTCAATCGCCTTGTACCCGCCGGCCCTTTTGGCACGAATGTCATAACCGATCCGGATGGGCTGAGAGCTTACGAATGTGATGGCTTATCCGCCTACCGCCAGTTACCGATGGTAGTGGTGTTGCCGGAGACGACTGTGCAAGTGTCAGAAATTCTCAAATATTGTGATGGCGCAGGCGTGAAAGTGGTGCCGCGTGGTGCCGGGACATCGTTGTCGGGCGGCGCTCTACCTCTGGCCGATGGGGTCATGCTTGGCCTCGGGAAATTTAATAAAGTCCTCAATATTGATTACGCTAATCGGGCAGTTGTTACTCAACCCGGTGTGACTAACTTAGCTATTAGTGAAGCCGTTTCCTATCATGGGTTCTATTACGCGCCTGACCCCTCGAGCCAGATCGCGTGTTCGATCGGTGGCAATGTCGCCGAGAATTCCGGCGGTGTGCATTGCTTAAAATATGGCTTGACCACAAACAACGTTTTGGGCGTTGAAATGGTGCTGATTAATGGCGATATCATTCGGCTCGGCGGTAAGCACTTGGAATCGGAAGGCTATGATCTGCTTGGTCTAGTGACCGGCTCAGAAGGATTGCTTGGTATTATCACTGAGGTCACGGTCCGTATTTTACACCAGCCCGACACTGCACGGGCGATGCTGGTCGGTTTTGATAGTGCCGCGCTGGCTGGGGATTGTGTGGCGGCAATAATTGGTGCGGGCATCATCCCAGGCGGTATGGAAATGATGGATAAAACGGCCATCCATGCGACCGAAGAATTTGTCCAAGCCGGCTACCCGTTGGATGCCGAAGCGCTGTTGATCGTTGAGCTGGATGGTCCGGAAGCCGAAGTTGATCATTTGATCGACCGGGTGCAGGAAATCGCGACTGATTTGGGTGCCGGCTATTTCCGAGTTAGCATAAATGAATCTGAGCGGGAAAAGTTTTGGGCAGGCCGAAAAAATGCCTTTCCAGCGGTTGGCCGTATTACCTCCGATTATTATTGTATGGATGGCACAATACCTCGGGCGCGACTGCCGGAAGTTCTCAAACGCATGGAGGAAATGTCGGAAAAATATGAGCTTCGTGTTGCCAATGTATTCCACGCCGGTGACGGTAATCTGCACCCGCTAATTATGTATGATGCCAATGTTCCAGGAGAGCTTGAGCGGGCAGAAGACTTCGGCTCAAATATCTTAAAGCTCTGCGTTGAAGTTGGCGGCGTGCTGACCGGCGAGCATGGTGTCGGTGTTGAAAAACGCGATCTTATGGGCACGATGTTTACCGAAGAAGACCTCAACCAGCAACAGCGCGTTAAATGCGCCTTTGATCCGGACAGTTTGCTAAATCCGGGTAAAGTTTTCCCGACGCTGCACAGCTGTGCTGAGCTGGGCCGTATCCATGTCCATCATGGTCACACCCGTTTTCCTGACATCCCGCGGTTTTAGGAGGCTGAGCCGTGACAGACCGCCTGTTACCGCAAACCAAAAAGAACGTGCTGGATATCATCCGGGCCGCCAATGATGACAAGCAGACACTGGAAATTATTGGGGCTGGGTCAAAATGTGATTGGGGGCGTCCAGTTAATTCCACGGCGCTGCTTGATCTGACAAATTTAACTGGTATCACTTTGTATGAGCCGGCTGAGTTGGTTTTATCTGCCGCCGCCGGGACTTCGATGATGGAAATTCAACAGGCATTGGCAGAAGAAAATCAGCAGCTCGCTTTTGAACCGCCGGATTTCTCGTCGCTTTACGGCGGTAATAACAGTGGCACGCTGGGCGGTACTATCGCCGCTAATTTGTCCGGCTCAAAGCGCTTGCAGGCGGGCGCGGCCCGTGATCATTTCCTCGGCTTTGAGGCTGTTAGTGGACGCGGTGAGGAATTCAAATCCGGCGGCCGGGTGGTTAAAAATGTCACTGGCTTCGATCTTTCAAAACTGCTGGCGGGATCTTTTGGGACCTTGGCCGCGATGACCACAGTAACGGTGAAAGTTTTG
>CAJWIB010000351.1 GCA_913041095.1 uncultured Rhodospirillaceae bacterium
CGATTATTGATGCAACTTGTCCGCTGGTGTCTAAAGTTCATAAAGAGGGGGGGAACCATTCAGCTAATGCACGAGATGTGGTGCTGATCGGTCACGCCGGCCATCCAGAAGTTGAGGGCACGATGGGGCGTATTCCCGGAGCTGTTCATCTGATAACCAATGTGGCTGATGTTGAAACTTTGGCGGTAGCCGATGAAAATAAAGTTGCCTATGTCACCCAAACGACACTTAGCGTTGATGATACCCGTGAAATTATTGACGCTTTGAAACAGAAGTTTCCCAAAATTCTTGGGCCGAATGTACGCGATATTTGTTTTGCTACCCAGAACCGGCAGCAGGCCGTTCGCCATGTCACCGATGATATTGATTTGCTCCTGGTGGTTGGTGCCCAGAACAGTTCAAATTCTAATCGCCTGCGGGAGATTGGTGCCGAGTACGATATTCCAAGCTATTTAATTGCTGATGCTGACGGTTTTGATCCGGACTGGCTTAAAGGAATTAAAACGATTGGCCTAACAGCAGGAGCGTCGGCGCCGGAGGAATTGGTCGAGGAATTATTGGAGAGGTTAAAGCAATATGGTGAGATCGATCTCGAACTAGTTGCCGGTGTTGAAGAAAAAGTTCAGTTCAAATTACCGCCGGAATTGGCGGATGCAGGTGATACCCCTGACGGATCGACAATTAGGGCGTAGACAATGGCAGTTCCGCTTATCCAGAAATTGCGTGTCGGAGGGTATATCTTCAAACAATATTTGAAAGGTGTTAGACGATATCCGCTGGTGCTGATGTTGGAGCCATTGTTTTGTTGTAATTTGGCTTGTCCTGGATGCGGCAAGATCGATTATGAAGATGATATTCTGGATCAACGCTTGAGTGTTGAAGAATGTATTGAGGCCGTTGAGGAATGCGGCGCACCGATAATCTCTATTCCGGGTGGGGAGCCGCTGCTGCATCGCGAAATGCCGGAAATTGTTGAAGTGCTCATCCAGCGCAAAAAATTTGTCTATCTTTGTACCAATGCTTTGCTGTTGGAGAAAAAATTAGACCAATATATGCCAACGCCCTATTTGACGCTTTCGGTTCATTTGGATGGGCTCGGCGAGCACCATGATAGAGCTGTTGACCAAGAGGGTGTGTTTGAGCGTGCCGTCTCTGCAATCCGGATGGCCAAGTCCCGTGGCTTCCGGGTCAACATCAATTGTACTTTATTTGATCAAATGGAGGCTAGCGAGATCGCTGGCTTTATTGATTTTGCTTGTAAAGATTTAGTCGTTGAAGGAGTCACCATTTCACCAGGTTATGCCTATGAACGTGCTCCCGACCAAACGCATTTCCTCACCCGAGAAAAAACCAAGCAGTTGTTTCGGGATGTGTTCAAAAAAGGTAAGGGGCGTAACTGGAAGTTCAGCCAGTCGTCGCTCTTTTTGGATTTCTTGGCAGGCAATCAGTCCTACCAATGCACCCCCTGGGGAAATCCTACCCGCAACATATTTGGCTGGCAGCGACCCTGCTATCTGTTAAGCGAAGGCTATGCCAATTCGTTCAAAGAGTTGATGGATGAAACAGAATGGGCGGATTACGGTACTGGTAATTATGAAAAATGCGCCGATTGCATGGTTCATTGTGGATACGAGCCAACCGCTGTGCTGGATACGGTAGCACATCCGCTGAAGGCACTGAAAGTAGCACTGAATGGTGTGAATACAGACAGGCCCTTGGTGCCGGAGTTTGCTCTGCGTTTAGAAGTGAAAACCGAGCGCAGCGACGCGGCGTAAAGTGTCGAGGGCTTTGGTACTATTTCTTGCCAGTCTTATCAGGCCCGGCAGTTCGTTAGGCTTTTTGGCCAATTCGAATATTATCGCTCCAAGCTGTGAATATCCTTGTTCGTCAATAGCCTTGAAGGTGACAGAAGGTAAGTCCTGATCGGCTGTATCAGAAATGGCGCGAATGACAAGAAACGGCAACCCATGATCACAGGCGGCGGTGGCGACACTCAATGATTCCATATCAACAGCGACCGCGCCTGTGGTTTTGTACAGCGACAGTTTTTCGGTTGCCGTTGCGACTAATTTTTCCGACCCCAATAGAGAGCCGTTCCGATAATCAAGGCAACTACCAAGGTGGAATATCAGGTGATCTTTCGAGGTATTTTTGGCACCGTTGTTTAAACCTATGATCTGATCAGGGATAATTAAATCGCCTGGATTTAGGGACGGATCAAGAGCGCCGGCTACGCCAAAGCTGATGAGCATCTCACTACCACCCTGGGCGAGATTACTGGCCAAGTTATACGCACGTTTAGAATTCGCGCCGGCACATTTAATATCAGACTTTTGAGTTCCAGAATTTTTTTTAAGAATTGCTGCTTCTTTCTGAATGCCGGTAATAAATCCGATACGGGTCACGGTTTTGCTACCACTCAAAGGCCATAAGTCGGACGATCAGTATTTGTGTTTTCCAGATTCCGGTAACGCGCCAAAGCGAGCAGAGGGAAATATGACCGGTAGCCGTGATAGCGCAAATAAAACACCCTTGGGAAACCGACAGCATTGAAATGTTCTTCATGCCAATCGCCATCTTCTAGGCAGGTCTCAATGAGAAACTGAATACCTCTTTCTACAGATTCATTTTTACCTTCACCCGCCGCCATAAGGCCCAACACCGCCCAGGCTGTTTGTG
>CAJWIB010000352.1 GCA_913041095.1 uncultured Rhodospirillaceae bacterium
GGCACCAGTTCTGCGCCGGCTTGACTTAAAGCTTCGAGATCATCTTGATAGTAAAACCCAAAAGCGACATCACGGGCGATGGTAATGCGAACCTTCGGAGGGCTAACGATGCTTGGCACCATGGCTTCAGAATTTATCTTCGGTTGGGCCGGCGCTGCCAATGCTTGCACCGCATCGATATCAACTTCGGCTTCAATAATACGTGCCGTCCGGGCGATATTAGAATCCGCGGCCGGCATTTCATTTACTGAGACCAGTCCAAGATGACGTTCAACAATTTTCAATTCCGGGTGCCGCCCAATCGCACCAACAACTTTCAGATCGGTATAATGCTCTATCGCTGCACGCATTTTCCGCTCGTGGCGGGCACCACCTACTTTGTTTAAAATGACTCCAGCAATCTGGATGTCGCTTTCAAAAGATTGATAGCCTTGCAGTAGTGGCGCTACGCCCCGTGTCATGCCATAAGTATCGACCACCAAAATAATCGGCACACCGAGCAACCTGGCAAGTGCTGAATTACTGTCGGAACCTTCCGGATCAAGGCCGTCAAACAGGCCTTTATTGCCTTCAATAAAAATTGTTTCCGCCGGCGCACTGAATTGACCGAAGAAATCAACAATTTGCTGATGGTCCATGGTGTAGAAATCGAGATTGCGGCATGGCTTCTGTGCTGCCCGGCTCAACCACATCGGATCAATATAATCAGGTCCCTTTTTAAACGGTTGAACCGTCACGCCGCGCTGGCGCAAAGCTGCACAGAGACCCATGGTCACCGTCGTTTTACCAGAGGATTTCAGGGCTGCTGATATAAACAGGCTATGTGCCATAATCCGGCCTTTCAATCACCTAAGGGGTTTCTTCGAAGTGAGGATCAGTTGCGTTATCGGCAAGGCTATCCGGCAAAAATCGTAATACTTTCATACCAATCATAATAATCAGCCCAGCCATCGCGATACCGCCAATTCCCAATATTAATTCCGGCAGGCTCGGTAAATAGCTATTAACGACACCGTCAAAGAACGAGCTTTTCACCTCCATGCCCGGGAACAAAACCAGCGGGTATGACTGCCCGCCAATAATAATGACATAGATCTGCGCCAGCCCACCCAAGATAACCAAACCTGCCGCTGCATATATATTCGAGCGCGACTTATTGAGTGCAGGGTGAAACAACAAAACCAAAGGCAGTAATCCACCTAGGGCGATCTGACCAACCCAAAACAGCGCGGTGATCGAGCCACCTTCCAAAAGAATAAACCGTTCAACGCCGAGATGTTCCGCTGCATATAAATTTGTCAAATGCTGGACGACGACGAAATAAAGCACTGCGGCAACGAATACACCCAACAAACGGCCAAGCTTGCTGACAATATAATCGCCTAACGATCGATCATCGGTAGCGCAGGAAACAACCAGCACCAATATAAAAACTGCCAGACCAAGAGCAAACGACATGGCGATAAAAAGTGGCGCGAACACGGCTGCGTCATAGCTTTGACGGGCGACCAAAAATCCGAATATTGAGCCTGTGCCGGTGGTCAAAGCGAGCCGCCAGATAAAGGCGACGACGCCAACGGTGTGGCTATAACGGTTCATTCGCTGCTCCATCATCATCCAAAGATAGACCGCAACCATGGCAAGAAAGCCAATATAAAGATAGATATTCCAGGCAAAGATGGATTTGAAATTATAGGTTGTCATGGCGACAATCAGCCGGTCGGGCCGCCCCAAATCCAGCACCAATACGGCCAAGCCGCCGACTAACAAGGCAATGGCTACCAACCCGGACAAGCGGGCGAGCGGTTTATAAGCCGTCTTTCCAAAAACCGATCCGATGGAGGCAACGTTGAGCGCCCCTGATGCCGCAACAATCAGAAAAACAGCAAAGACATGCGGCATACCCCAGACAATCTGATTGTTCATACCAGTGACATGATGGCCATTGGTTTCCATATAATAGGCAGCGACTAGACCAAATAATGCGGCCAGGCCAAACGAGCCAAGGGCACCATAAAATTTTAGCCCATCACCTTTTAATTCCCGAAAGATTGTTTTAGCAGCAGTGGCCATTTTTATAATCCCCGGTACCTGACGCCAGGATCAAGCCCCAGATCAGCACGAATCTGGCGGCTGGCATACTTGGCCACACGTTTCGAGATTTCACTGTTGGGATCATTGAGATCGCCAAACAGCATGGCGCCGCCTGCACTATCTGCGCAGGCTTTGACGCAGGCAGGAATGCCGCCCGCATCAATCCGGTGAACACATAGCGTGCAGCTTTCGACCGTGCCTTTACCACGCGGCGCATAGGGTTTTTGATCGGTGATATCCTCGTGCACAAACGACCGCGCTTTATACGGGCACGCCATCATGCAATAGCGGCAACCGATACAAATATGTTTATCCACCAGAACAATGCCATCATCGCGCTTAAACGAAGCACCGGTTGGACAGACATCAACACAAGGCGGCTTGGCACAATGCTGGCACATCACCGGTAGTGATTCAGTGGCACTGGTATTAGGGTTTCGCACCTCGATTTTTCTAATCCACTGCGGATCGGTTGCCGGGTTGCCGGTATTACCGATACCATTTTCCTTGAAACATGCCGACACACATT
>CAJWIB010000353.1 GCA_913041095.1 uncultured Rhodospirillaceae bacterium
CACCGTCTAAGCCGCCATTTTTATCGCAATCCATCTCGTCAAAATTAGCTTCTAAGGGCCCTCGCGCCTCATCGCGATCCACCAAGCCGTTTTTATTTGCATCCAATCCTTTAGCGCGGTCATTAAGTGGTGGAAATTTCGATTTGACATTAGCGGTTTTTGGAGCCGGTTTCGGACATCCCGTACCTTGAAAAAAAGCTGGAATTTCCGCACCGTCTAAGCCGCCATTTTTATCGCAATCCATCTCGTCAAAATTAGCTTCTAAGGGCCCTCGCGCCTCATCGCGATCCACCAAGCCGTTTTTATTTGCATCCAATCCTTTAGCGCGGTCATTAAGTGGTGGAAATTTCTGAGCTTCGGCAGCAGACATCGACAAAATCAAAGCAGTAGTTAAGAATAAAATTTGGGCAACTGCAGCAAACCTTGGAGGTAAAAAATTGCCTAAACTCATTTTGATTTAATCCTTTGATTTTGTCCGTCGTCAGAGTTTTAAGCTCAGCCTTTAATTTGATATAATAGAGCATCTGGCTCAACTGTTGTTTATATTAAGCGGCGTATTTGCGATGATGCAAGCGCATGGTTTCGATTGTCTTTCGTTAGATCCTTTCGCGTAATTGATGCTTCATAATTTAAAGATATTATAGACACTGAAAAGAAGTAGCTGAATTAGGTATTTTCATCGGTATGGTAGATGAAAATGTGCTTCCGGCGAACCAAGGCGCGTACTTCTGATTCAGGATTTTCTGGAAAAATTCCCCGATGTCGGCAATGAAAATCCGGTACGTCTTGACCTGCGTCTTTAATCCGAAAACGCACAAACGTATTTCGTTCTATAGAGCGTGCACTGATGATATCTACTGGCACACCTTCATCATTTGCAAATTCGCCGGCCGTTTTAAGTTTCAAGGCAGCTGGACGAATGACTGCTTCTACATTGCAGCCATCTTGGCAATCCGGTACGTCAATAGACCCCAGTGGTGTCTCAATTTTGCCGCCCGAGACGACGCCAGTTACAGAATTCGCCTGGCCAAAAAACTTGGCAACATAGGCGTCTGCTGGTTCAGTATAGATCTCGTTCGGCGTGCCCTGCTGAAGAATTTCACCACCCGGCCCCATTACCATCATCCGATCAGCCATAAACAATGCCTCTTCCGGATTATGGGTTACCATCAAAGTTGCTACACCGGATGATTTCAAAATTCCCAAGGTTTCTTCTCTAATCTGAATGCGCATACTTTGATCCAGACCTGAAAATGGTTCATCCAATAATACAACAGCAGGTTTTGGCGCTAGAGCACGGGCCAGAGCAATCCGCTGTTGCTGACCACCTGATAATATATGCGGAAACGCGTCACCTTGATCGAGCATGTTTACCCGCTCTAATAGTTGATCAATCCGTTGATTCGCTGCTTTTGTTGAAAGTCCCGTAAGACCAAAGCCCACATTATCTCTGACGTTCAAATGAGGAAATAGTGCAAAATCTTGAAACATCAGGCCAACGCCGCGTTTCTCAGCAGGAACATGGATATGCGCTTCAGCCACGATCTCATCGCTGATTCGCACAGTACCTTGTTGCAATTTTTCGAGACCTGCGGCGATACGTAATAGCGTCGTTTTGCCGCACCCGGAAGGACCCAGCAAACACAGAATTTGACCTGATGGAATATCCGCGCTGACATTCTTAAGTACTTCGTGGGTATCAAAACTATGCGAGATGTTTGAAAGGTACAGACCCATCAGTTTTGATCCTCTCCGCCGCCTGAAAAAATCCGAGAATAAGTGATCGCATGACTAAGCAATATGACGGGTAATATTCCGGTCGCAACGATGGCCAAGGCTGGAAGAGATGCTTGGCCAAATTGTTCAGCTGCCGCAAATTGATGCACTTGCGTCGCCAAGGTCTCAAAATTAAACGGTCGCATAATAACCGTCATCGGCAATTCCTTCATGCCATCGACAAATACCAAGAGTGCTGCAGTTAACAAGCTGCCTCTGATAATAGGTAAATGAACTTTCATCAAGATATTACTGGAACTGGCACCCAAGGTTCGGGCGGCACCGTCGATATTGAGGGTGATCCGGCCCAGAGACTGCTCAATGGCACCGACTGACAGAGCTAAAAATCTCACTACATAACCAAACACCAGCGCAAAAATTGTACCACTCAAAATAAGGCCGGTGGAAATGCCGAATTCATGACGAGCAATGGTGTCAATTGAATTGTCGAGCCAAGCCATGGGAATGATCACACCGATCGCTAAGACGGCGCCTGGGATGGCGTAACCGAGGCTGGCAAAACGGGTCACACCAGTAAGAAAATTACCGCCCCTAAGCCGCAATCCATATGCCAGCATCACTCCGACTGCTAAAGCGAACATCGCAGCGAAGCCTGACAACATCAAACTATTTCCAGCGCTAGTCAGAAAACTGCCGCCAACCGCTTCTTCAAAATGCCCAAATGCACTATTGATCAGCAACCCAACCGGCAGTAAAAAACCAAAAAATAACGGCAGTAGACACGCTAAGAAAGCGGCAACGCCCAGCCAACCCTTCATTTTACACCGCGGCAATGATTTATGCCGGGATGTGGTATGGTGAAAGCGCTGCTTACGCCGGGC
>CAJWIB010000354.1 GCA_913041095.1 uncultured Rhodospirillaceae bacterium
ATTGGCTGGGGCGGGAGGATTCGAACCTCCGAATGCCGGCATCAAAAGCCGGTGCCTTAGGCCACTTGGCTACGCCCCATCGAGAGGCGTGCAATTTACGTAACTTCGCCTCAAGACGCAAGTGCAGCGAAAGCGAAATCTGAATTTAAGTGTGGTTTAATTAATCCCTCATCGCTGCAGCTTGAACCCACCACGCCGGGTGATCTGCCTGGAGAGATGTAGCGGCGTTGCGGGCAGCAGTTTCGTCATCAAAAATCGCAAAGCAGGTTGCACCACTGCCAGATAAGCGACTGAGAAGTTGACCGCTCGTGGCTCGAAGCGCTGACAGCACGTCTGAAATGACGGGCGCAACCTTCGTCGCCGCAGTTGTTAGATCATTTTGACTTTCGCCTAAAATCGATGCGAGTTCGTTAGGCGTTGCCGGTGTTACATCAAACGGTTGTGCGGCAGAAAAATCACCAACCCGCTTGGCAAAAACCTCTGGCGTGGCAACAGGCTCTCCTGGATTGACGAGTGCTAGCCAGGCTTTAGGCAAAGACGCCGTCGGGGTGATCTTCTCGCCAATGCTGCTGACAAAAGATGGCTTACCGGTCAGGCAAACCGGCACGTCAGCGCCTAACTGTCCCGCTAAGGTGAACAGTTCGTCTTGGCTCAGCGTTATCCGCCAAAGCTCGATTAAGGCTTGTAATGTTGCCGCTGCATCGGCCGACCCGCCACCAATACCCGAAGCGATAGGCAGATTCTTGGTGAGCGTGATTTTCGCCAACGGCTCAATCCCGGCAAGCTCCGCTAACATATGCGCCGCCTTAATGACTAAATTGTCATCACCGCTGGAAAGCGCCCCGGCAAACGGACCGTCCATTGAGAACGTCAGTTGATCGGCAGGAGCCGCCACAATTTGATCGCCACAATCGGCAAAGACGATCAAGCTATCAAGCAAGTGAAAGCCATCTTCGCGTTTGCCAGTGACATGGAGATAGAGATTAATTTTGGCCGGCGCAAAGACTGAAATTTTGTCAGGCAAGGTGATTAGATTCCTTTGCGCTTATTCGCGTCTTTCGGCAGGCCTTCTTTTAATTTGAGCTCAATCTTGGGAATTATATCCTTTTCAGGCTCGAGCGTTAGCGCCCGGTTCCATTGGAAAGCAGCTTCATTTTTTCGTCCGACCGCCCAATAAATATCACCAAGATGGTCGTTGATGGTTGGGTCTTCCGGGCGCAATTCAACGGCGCGCTCCAATTGTTTGACGGCGCCCTTCATATCACCCAGGCGATAAAGCACCCAGCCTAAGCTGTCTATAATATAACCATCCTTGGGCCGTTGCTTAACTGCGCTACGGATCATTTTTTGCGCCCGGTCCAAAAACAGTCCTTGCTCGACCCAGGAATAGCCAAGATAGTTCAAAACGCTTGGATGATTGGGGCGCAGCTCAAGGGCTTTTAAAAACTCTTTTTCCGCCTGTGGCCATTTCTTAATGCGTTCATAAGAAATGCCGTTGGAATAAAAAATCGACCAATGCTGGGTTTTAAGCTTTGGAATTCGAGACTTTGCCTGCTCATAAGCTTTATTTGATTCAGCGTAGCGTTTATGACGTTGCAGAATGTTGCCCATATTTACCAAAGCATCAATCCGCGTCGGATTTTCCTTCGACATTGCTTTAAGCTCGCCGATGGCATCCTCGGTATCATCCAGGCGATCTAAATTGCTAGCAATACGCAACCGCGCAGTCCAGGCATAGGCAGGGTCTTTAGCGACTGAGAGATAAACTTTTATTGCATCTTCGAGACGGTCCTTGCCATCAAGCGATTCCGCCAGCAGCAGTTTGGCAATGGTGAAAGATGGACGCAAATAAACCGCCAGCTGAGTGAATACCATGGTTTGCCGCGGATTTTGACTTTGGATGGCGAAGCCAAGGCTAAACAACGCCTCACCAATGCCGTCCTGTGCTGACCTATTGTTTGGTTTTGGTTTTTTGCTGGATTTAATCCGCTGGTAGGCACTATCCAACATCGACGTTGAAGGGCGTCTTGTTTTATAGCGGTCGTAAATGGCTTTTGCCTTCTGCGGCTGGCCAATGCGTTCATAGAATCTTCCCTGCAGCATCGTCAGTCGCAAATTGGGATTTTTCCGTAATATCGCGGTTTTTTTAAAGCGCTTTTCAGCATTTTCATTGTGCCCCGCAAGCTCGCTGATCAAGGCACCATGGATGCCAAAGAGCGCTTGCAGGCCTTTGTTATTGGTTTTTTTGTCGAGGATTTTCAGCGCCTCATCATATTTCTTTTGGCCGGCCAGCAACCAAGCCCGGATCATCGGTACGGAAAAAGTGTTGAGTCCGGCATCCGGCAGCCGGTTAATAAGGTCGGTCGCAGCAGCATATTTCTCAGCTTTAATTTCAGCGAGAGCGAGCACAAGCCAGGAAACATTGTTATTTTCAGCTGACATTTTGACAAGCCGCTGGGCCAATGCAATCGCCGGTTTAATTTTGCCTTCCGAGATATAAAGTGCTGCCAGTCGACGTAACAGATCAACGTTGTCCAGTGATTTTTTAAGCGCCGAGCGATAATACTCAATAGCAAATGCCGGATTGGCATTAAACTGAGCATGGC
>CAJWIB010000355.1 GCA_913041095.1 uncultured Rhodospirillaceae bacterium
GTGCGATTCACGGTTGCGTTTTGTGCGAGCGGGATACGCCAATTCTTTATATGGAAGACGTTGGCCGTCACAATGCGGTCGACAAAATTGCCGGCTATATGTTCCTGAATAACATGAATGGTAAAGATAAAATGTTTTACACGACAGGCAGATTGACCAGTGAGATGGTTATCAAAACTGTTCAAATGGGGGTTCCCATATTGATTTCACGGTCTGGCTTTACCGCTTGGGGAGTGGATCTCGCGAAACAGGCTGACCTTACTTTAATTGGACGTGCTCGCGGTAAGCGATTTGTAGTGCTGTCGGGTGAATATCGCATCGAATATGATTGAGCCGATGAATAGTCCAAGTTCCGACAATATTGTAGGGGTTATTCTAGCAGGTGGTCAGTCGAGGCGATTTGGCGGCGGTGATAAGTTTATTGAAGAGCTGAAAGGCGAACCTTTAGTAGATCGCGTGATCGAACGTGTTCGGTCCCAAACCCGTCAGCTAATCATAAGTACAAACATTGAGATACCACATTTGACAAAATTTAAATTGCCTATCGTTGCTGATGCTGTTCAAGGGCAAGCGGGACCGTTGGCAGGTATTTTAGCCGGCATGGAATGGACACGGGATCATACCACGGACTATGAGTGGATCGTAAGTTTTCCCACCGATGCCCCATTCGTACCACTCGATTGTGTGGTAAAAATGCTCAAGCAAGCGGTTTCGGATAATGCCGAGATCGTCTGTGCTGCATCAGGGGGTCGAACGCATCCAGTGTGCGCTCTGTGGCGAGTTGATCTCGCTGAAAATCTTCGCCAAGCAATGGTGAAAGAAGATATGCGCAAAATTGATCTCTGGACGGCAAGGCATCGCTTGTCGGTACTTGAGTTCCCAGACCAGCCTTTTGATCCATTCTTCAATATCAATCGGCCGGAAGATTTAGTACAGGCCGAAATAATCTTATCCGAACTATCGGGATAGAGTTTTAAATGCACCAAAAGGTTTTAGCGCTTTTACCGCTCCACCTTGGGCAACCGCTATCGCCATTCCTTCGACATCAGTCACAATTGTTCCTGCTAAATAGTCAATGCCGAGATCAAACAGCCCAGGTGCAAACGGCGTGCTAGGGCCGACCATGCAAACACGAGTATTTTTTGCGAGTTCAAGAAGTTCTCCTGCCGAGCCATTCACCAGCGCCGAAGATGTAATGATAACGCCGGCACTTTCCGGTAGCAGTTTCACAGCGTCTTTTTCGCCGTATTCGCCCTCACGCGGCTCTCGTTCAATCACAAGTAGATTGCGAATGCGCTCAGTGAGCCCTGGGAAACGTCCAATCACCGTTACCGGTCCATCGATATCAGCAAAGGCATCAAGGCCGTTTTTGTCACTGGCTTCCAGATCATAGCGATTATACGAGGCGTTGATGGCCGCCATGCCAATTGTAACTTCCATTGGATTCTCCGATAGTACAAGTTCCGTCGCTTCTCTCAAACTCAGATCGGTTAGCTGGCCGGCAGTCGAAATTGCCTGGCAACCTGGATCATCACGTCTTGGTGTGTGGGCGAGCCCGCAGCCAAGAGCCGTTTCCACGAGTGTCCAATTAATGCCAATAATAACTCGTTCAATTTTTTGATCGGTTATGCCGGTTAAAAGGGTGTCGAAAAGTAATTTGTTGGTTATCATTAAATTCTCAGCCGGTGATTTCATGCAGTATTATTGTTTCATACTAGAATCAACTTTTAAGTTGGGAAATGACAAAGGTTAAAACACAAAAACCACGCATTAGAGTATTGCTCGGTGATGCCGCTTCATTAGGGCCGGGTAAAATCGAGTTAATTGATGCAATTGAAAAAGCTGGCTCCATTTCAGGGGCTGCTAAGATGATGAATATGTCGTATCGCCGGGCTTGGAATCTGGTCGATAGCATCAATCACGACTTCACCGAGGAAATTATTATCACCAGTGCCGGTGGTAAGGGAGGTGGGGGTGCCATTGTCACTGAACTTGGTCTTGAAATTATCCAGCGATATCGACAGTTGGAGTTAAAAGCTTTGAACAGCGTTCATGAGGAATTAGAGCAATTCGGGCAATATTTGGCTCAAAAAACCAGCCAACCAAACTAATCAGTTAATCTTTTCGATCCGGGCTGCTGAAAACTTTACTTCAGCAATTTTTCCGTAAGGGTCCAAAGCAGGATTAGTTAATATATTGGCGGCAGCTTCACTGAAACAGAATGGCATAAAGACCAATCCCGATGGAACTGACGGTTCGTGCCGGACTGCAAGTTCCAAACTTCCACGCCGGGTGGAAATGCGAACAGGTTCGCCAGGCTCAACATTAAATCGCTTCAGGTCATCCGGCGACATATGAAGATACGCCTCCGGTTCGATTTCGGCTAAATTGCTGGCCCGCCGCGTCATTGCCCCAGTATGCCAATGTTCAAGAATTCTACCTGTTGTCAGAATCATCGGATATTCCCGATCCGGTAACTCATCTGCTGGTAATACGTCCGCCGGCACAAGTTTGCCGCGACCGGAAACTGTAGGAAAACCATCGCCAAAAATTACTTCGTGGCC
>CAJWIB010000356.1 GCA_913041095.1 uncultured Rhodospirillaceae bacterium
ACTGACAAGGGCGCCAGCACACTCAACACCTGAGCCGACATCCAATTAAAAGAACGAAAATCTAGAATGCGGTCGTCTTGGCATAAATCAAACCCCTCGACCACTGCCAGCGTATTGTCGATGAGATCAGCAAAGTTGCACATCACGCCTTTCGGTTTAGACGATGTACCAGAGGTATAGAATATTGAGGCGATATCTTCAGGAATATTGACCGGTATCTCAATCGCTTCGGCGTTAATTTCGCCTACCTGTCCAAAGAAAGTATGAGCTGCGGCTTCTCCAACTAGGCCGAGTGGTAGTTTTTCAACATCGTTAATTGAAGAAAGATCGAGCTCCGCGTCTTCCTCAAACAATATAATTTTGGGTTTTACAGTATCGATAATCTCATCGATATAAAGGGAGTTCATTTCTACATGAATGGTGCAGGCTGTTGCACCATATTCCATGGCACCAACATAGGTGAGTAAATGTTCGATCGAGTTGTTGGACATGATAGCGACACGATCATTCGCAACAAAGCCCCTTTGCCTCAGGAACTGCCCAATCTGGCGACAAACTTGATCTGCCTCACCGTAAGTAACGGACTTTTCCTGGCTGATACTATAAATAAATTCTTTATCAGGATGCACCTGAGCGTAACGGCGCAGCCACTCCTGAAAACGATTATTTATGCTGACATTCATGTCCATTTTCAGTCATTGGCAGGGCGGCAAATCATCTTGCCGCCCCTATTCCATTATCCTACCGGCCGGTCCGAGCCAGTGAGTGAACCCAACCATGCATATAACTTTGGGCATGCTTGATCTGCTCATCGGTCAAGAAGTCTTCCATTTTAACCCTATCAACCGGATAAACCGGGCGATGGAAGTCCTGCTCAAAGCCATACGGTACAGTGGCATCAATGCCCATACCGCCTTCGAACTTGGTGTTCGAGGCGGTCCAGGCAGCACTGCCAGCCGTCATCCGTTCCGCCGGCATGAAGGTCTGGCCAATACCACCCGGATGCGGGTTGAGGATATCGGTTTGCGGATTAACCCGGGTCGTCAGGTTCCACATAATGTCATCCATCGAATAGATATCGACATCATCACTGACTGCAATAGCTAGGCGCATGCCTTGTGAGCACGATAGAATGGCGGACAAGAAGTTACGCTGCCAGCCTTCTTCAATTTGGTTGCGCTTTTTCACCTGAATGATGCAGCCACCCCAATCAGTCATACTGTAAGGAATGTGACAATCTTGGATGATGCCGGGTTGCAGACGGTCACACAGCTCGAAAATCGCTGACTCACGCACTGTCGTATCAATATTGGCATCATCCGACGTGTGAACACCGAGTGGGAAGATGATCGGCTTTCCTTCCGGTTTCCGCATGGTAATCGCGGTGACGTGGAAAGTCGGCGCCTTATAAGCTTTGCCCATATAGCCGGCCCATTCAGGATGGAAGAAAGTTTTACCCTGAACCTTCAAATCTTCAGCTTCTTTGGTTTCATAGCGTTTATCACGCGGATGGAGATAACCTTCGAGCACGTACTCAGCATCGGCCAAAGTCAACGCATCGATGGTCTGACATTTAACCAGCCGTATCGGGTTGCCCTGCACCGCCCCGGCCATGCCGATTTCATCACAACCTTTTGGCAGGATCACATAGTCAAAACCGCCACCCGCGAGGAGCGTACATGCCGGCGGCACGCCAAAGCACATGGTCAGCGGGATCGGCTCATCATTGTGATAATTAGCCGTCATGATCTGCCACATATGCGAGCCCGGCGAGATTTGGAAGGTACCGGTATCGCCCCAGCGGAAGTTCATACGGTTATAGCCGATATGACTGCCGCCATCGAAATAGTCACCGATTACGCAGGAAATTCCAGAGCCAATGGTCAGCTCGGTTTCTAGTGCGGTGTGACGAATGGCAGTGATCCACTTATTGACATCGAGATCATCGGTAATGACGTGTTCCTGCACTGGTGCTTCCTCTTGGGGAATTTCAACCGGTGCCAGAGGATGGTTCAAGGCATGAGCGAGTTTCTTGGTGCGATCAACCGGGCCATCCCAATTGAACATTTTTTCAATTATGCCGATGTCTGAAAACAGATTGGTGACGGCACGGGCATGAGGTTTACCTTTGACATTTTCGAACAAAATGGGCGGACCGCCGTCCATGTGTTTTTGCAGGCCGGTGATTTCTAGATCGGGATCAACTTCCTTGTTAGTCTCAATTAAATCACCTTCTTCACGCAGCCAGTCCAAGGCGCCACGCAAGCTGGTTAAATCTTTTTCACTCATTATTTCTTCCTCAAATTCTAAAGGCTAGATTGATCAGGCAATTGGTTATCAGCCGAGATAATCTGCACCAATTGAAATCATCAGGCAAACATCGCGTATTATCCGAGTTGGTATTAATCACTTGGCATCGCCTCCCTAAAATGCGTACCGATTTTTCTTTTGAAATAGCAATGGTCGTGCCATACGAAATTTTAGCAGAAAACAGGGATTTCAAATACAAAATTGCGGAATTAG
>CAJWIB010000357.1 GCA_913041095.1 uncultured Rhodospirillaceae bacterium
CGGCACCGTTTGACATCATGTTGGTAACGGCAGTAGTTAGAGTCGAGACCGCAACCCAAAGTCCAAACCCTTCATTTGCACCCACCAGTGCCAACATATTCAAGAAACTTTCGGCGACCCATTGGGCAGCCCCGGTATCCTTCATCTCGATACCAAGCGAAATCGCTGCGCCGTAAAGCAGCACGACACCCCAGTTAACACCGGAATTGATATCTTCCCAACGCACCAGCCCACCAACCAGGAAAGCGGTGGCACCAAGAATAGCTATTGTGCCCATGCCCACTTTGTCGGACACAAATATCCAGCCGATAAGAACCAGCACAAACAACAGGATTGAAACCCAATCTGCCGCTTTCATCGGCCCTTCACTTTCAACCTGCGCCCGCAATTTAACCACGGCGCGCGATAAATCACGATATTCGGGCCGGAAGGTTAAGAACAGGATCAGCGTCACAAACGGTAATTGGACTAGAAACATCGGATAGGCAAACATCATCCACCGCACATAATCGATGATAAATCGCTGTGTTTCTGGATTAGTGGGATCGTAGAAAAACTCCCGCCAATAGCCGATCATAATGGCATTACGCGCTCCACCAGAAGGCGTGCCGATACCTGCAACCGAAGCACCATAGGCAATTGAGAACAACAGTACAGCAGCAAGATTTCGAACTTTCTTGGGATCGTCGGATGTCAGTGTCACCAGCGTGATGCCAACCGGCAACATCATTGCGGCCACGGTATGTTCACCAATGAAAGATGCTAGCAGGCCAGAGACGACAGAAATACCAAAACAAATTCGTGACGTTTTAGTGCCGGTCACCCTGACAATAATCCAGGCGATACGTTTATCGAGTTTTTGCTTCACCACCGCAACGGCTAACATCAGAGAGCCTAAAATGAATAAAACGGAATCGTTCCACAATGTTTTAGCAACATCCGAGGATGCGCTCCCGAGCAAAAACACCTGCCCCAAAATAATCAGCAGCGCCACTGCCGGGAGAGGAATAGGCTCAGTAACAAACAGGATCGTCGCCACCAAAGACATCGTCAGCACTATCCAAGCCTCCGGGCTTAATCCGCCCGGTGTCGGCAAGCTCAACATTGCCGCCCCAACAATCATGGCAATGAAAAACCACTTTTTCTCCCATAGATAGTGAACAGAAAAATCAGAAAGGAGATTGGCTATTTTCGCGCCAACACCTTCACCATTTTGGAGATCGCTTATTTTTGGAGCCATAATACTCATAGTCTTATTACCCACCCCAATAATCGGGGCTTATTCTATGAAAAATAATTAATGCATGAAATTCCATGCAATAAAAAAATTATTCAGCCGCCGCGTTCACAGCATCCCGCAGGTCGCCAATTGTTTTATGATAATCATCACCGCTAAATACGGCACTGCCGGCCACAAACGCGTTGGCGCCCGCTTCGAACGCGGCAGTGATATTACTTGGATTGATCCCTCCATCTACCATAAGCTCGATGTCACGGTCAGTAATCATCTCTCGAATGCGCTTAATTTTGCCGAGTTGAGACGCAATAAACGACTGGCCGCCAAATCCCGGATTGACCGTCATCGCCAATATTAGATCAACGTCGTCCAACACATTTTCCAATACCCCTTCATCCGTAGAAGGATTGAGAGATACCCCCGCTTTTTTACCAAGATCGCGAATGACCTGAAGACTGCGATGAAGATGTATATCAGCTTCGGCGTGAACGGTGATCATATCGGCACCGGCGGCGGCATAGTCGGCCAGATAGGGTGCTGCCGGATTGATCATTAAGTGAACGTCAAACGGCTTAGTGGTGTAGGAGCGAATCGATTGAATGACCGGCGGGCCAAACGTCAAATTCGGCACGAAGTGACCATCCATAACATCAATGTGGATGTAATCGGCGCCAGCTTCATCAACCGCTTTGACCTCTTCACCCAACCGCGCGAATTCAGCTGAAAGTATCGATGGAGCTATTTTGACTTCGCGAGACATTTCTTATTCACCTTTACTTAACGGTTGGATCGAGCTCGCCTGATTTATACCGGGCAGCCATTTTTGACATTGGTACAACTTTGATTTTCGAGGCATGACCGACAGTGCCAAATCGTTCATAGCGCTCAACACAAACCTCGGTCATTGCAGCAATTGCCGGTTTATTAAAGTTTCGTGGATCAAACTCAGCTTTTTTCTCCATCGCCACTTTACGGTATTGGCCGGTAATCGCCATGCGGTTGTCGGTATCGATATTTACTTTGCGAACACCATGTTTAATCCCTTGGACAACTTCTTCCACTGGCACGCCATACGTCTGCGGCATATCACCACCAAACTCATTGATAATATCCTGCAAATCCTGCGGCACGGCGCTTGAGCCATGCATTACCAAATGAGTATTTGGTAGTCGTTCGTTGATTTTCTTGACCGCGTCCATCGCCAAGATGTCACCGGTCGGTTTGCGAGTAAATTTATAAGCCCCGTGCGAGGTACCGAT
>CAJWIB010000358.1 GCA_913041095.1 uncultured Rhodospirillaceae bacterium
CATCTGTGACCAGACCGGCCTACAATTGCCCCCAGTTGAAGGTTATATGAGAAATGTTGACTTAAATACTGACTTTCATTGAAAATATTGATCTCAAAACAATTTCACGTTTGGTTTAAGCGTGCGAAGTTAATACAATTTCACCTATGTTTAACTGTAGGTAATTGAAAACCGGACGCATTGAATGATTCGTCAATTTGAGCTTGTAGAAACCGTCAAATCCTATGATCCGATGACGGATGAGGATGCGCTCAACCGTGCTTACGTTTTCTCAATGCGGGCGCATGGCAACCAAAAACGCGCCTCAGGCGATCCGTATTTCTCGCACCCCCTTGAGGTGGCTGGTATATTGACCGGCTACCGGCTCGATTCGAACTCGATTATTACCGCACTGCTGCATGACACGATTGAAGATACCTCGGCGACCTCAAACGAAATCGAGGAACAATTCGGCGAAGAGGTCGCGCAACTCGTTGAAGGCGTCACCAAACTTACCCAAATTGAACTACAATCGGATCAATCAGATCAAGCCGAGAATTTCCGCAAACTCGTTTTAGCTATTTCGGAAGACATTCGAGTTCTGCTGGTTAAGCTAGCTGACCGGCTCCACAATATGCGCACACTCAGTTTCATTGAAAATCGGGATAAGCGGCAGCGGATCGCTCTTGAAACTATGGAAATATATGCGCCGCTTGCCGAACGCATCGGTATGCAGGAGTTAAAAAACGAGCTGGATGATTTATCCTTTGCCGAGCTCAATCCGGAAGCCCGCGAGTCGATCACGTCACGCCTTGAGTTTCTCCGCTCGGAAGGTAAAGATAATGTCGATGCAATTGTCAAAGAGTTGAAAGAAACACTAGCCCACCGGACGATAAAAGCCGAGGTCTATGGCCGTGAAAAATCACCATACTCAATTTGGCGCAAAACCCAAAAGAAAAATATTTCTTTTGAGCTGATCTCAGACATCATCGCTTTCCGCATCGTGGTCGATACCGCTGACGACTGCTATCGCGCGCTTGGGGTTATCCATGGTGCTTATATGATGGTCCCAGGCCGTTTTAAAGATTACATCTCAACCCCCAAACCCAATGGCTATCAATCTCTCCATACCGGTATTATCGGCCCAGAACGGCAGCGTATCGAGATCCAAATCCGGGCCCGCCGCATGCACGAAGTGGCGGAAATGGGCGTCGCCGCGCATTGGCAATACAAGCAAGATACCGATCCTAAATCCGGGCGCCAATACCACTGGATGCAGGAGTTGCTGGATATTCTCGAGCATGCCGCCAATCCGGATGATTTCCTCGAACACACCAAGCTTGAAATGTTTCCAGATCAAGTATTCAGCTTTACGCCGAAAGGCGAGGTGATTGCCTTGCCCGCAGGCGCTACAGCGATCGATTTTGCTTATGCTGTCCATTCAGAAGTTGGCGATACGTGTGTCGGTGCCAAAATAAACGGCCGGCCAATGCCGCTCCGGTCAGAATTGGAAAACGGTGATCAGGTTGAGATCATCACCTCACCAGCGCAGACTCCTTCGCCAACTTGGGAGAATTTCGCTATCACCGGTAAAGCTCGAGCCCGTATTCGCCGTTTTGTCAGGTTGCGCCAGCGTGAAGAATATATCAATCTTGGAAAATCCATTTTGGAACGCGGCTTTAAAAAAGAAGGTTACGAGTTCGCTGAAAAAGCTTTTGATGAAATTCTAACAATCTTCAGCGCCGACTCGGTGGAAGATTTATATGCCGAGGTCGGTGCTGGTCATGCGACCGGACGTGAAGTCATTGAAGCTGTTTTCCCAGGCTCCAAAGACAGTAATCGCAGTAAGATTGCGCAACTTTTCCACCGGCGCGGCAAGAAAAAGAAAGCTGATGACAAAACTAGCGTGCCGATTAAAGGCTTGATCCCGGGGATGGCGCTCCACTTTGCCGGTTGCTGCCATGCGCTACCGGGCGACCGCATCGTCGGCATTGTTACCAAAGGCCGGGGTATCACCATCCACACTATCGATTGCGAGATTTTGGAAGAATTTGCTGACACGCCTGAACGCTGGGTTGATGTCGCTTGGGAAGGAGACGCCAATAGTGAACTCCGGGCGGGCCGGGTCGAAATCGTCGTTACCAATGAGCCCGGCAGTTTGGGTGAATTATCAATGGTAATCGCCAAAAACGATGGCAATATTAATAATTTAAAAATAACCAATCGGAGTCCAGAATTTTTCGATATGTCGGTGGATATTGAAGTCCAAGATATAAAACATTTGCGGAATATTATCGCTGCATTGCGCGCATCGCCAGTAATTAATTCTGTTGAACGCGCCAGGGGGTAGATTGTGATTAAACTAAAAGTAATTAAGTTGTTGTAATTGTGACAAGAAATCTTTGGTAGAACTGGACCCCGATGTTTAACCGCCGAGAAAAACCTTCCTTTTTTAGCCGTTGCTGTAATC
>CAJWIB010000359.1 GCA_913041095.1 uncultured Rhodospirillaceae bacterium
GACGCCGAGAATGCCACCGGAAGCAACCACTCCTGTCGCCAGGCGCTCATCATAACCAAAATGCCGCATCTGCGGCACCGCAACCTTTGTCATCGTTGCCGCTGTCGCCAGGGAAGAACCGCAAATTGCCCCAAATCCCGCGCAGGCGCCAACGGTTCCCATCGCGAGAGCGCCTCTAAAACCGCTGAACAATGCGTTGGCGGCGCGATAGAGGTCCGCAGATATGCCGGACCGCGTGGCCACTGACCCCATCAAAATAAAAAGCGGAACCACCGTTAATGAATATTTGTCAGTCAAGTCATAGGGCACCAACCCGGCCGTGATCAGGGCGCGGTGCCAGCCATCAATGGCCGCATAACCCAGAAATCCAGCTGTTCCCATGGCAATGGAGACTGGTACGCGGAGTAAAATCAATCCGAACAGTCCCACCATCGAGATAACACCGATCATTTGTGTACTCATTCGGATCAAACCTTCTAGCAGTTAATTGCCGAATTCAGCATCAAGCTTGGGGTCTTTCGGTGCCCCATGACGGGCATAAAAATAAATCACCCAAATGGTGGCAAATATGGACACAACAAAACCGAAAATGATCGGTATCCAATGGATGAAGCGATTAATTTCTAAAGTCATGGTGACTTCTTCTTCATTGAACTTGTCCAAGGCGGGCTCGATCATTTCGATCATCATCATAATTAAGAATCCCAAGGTCAATACCAATCCAAAGAATCGCAGAGCCACACGAACTTTACGTGAAACCAATTGATCGATGACGTCTACTGTTACATTTTCATCACGGAGAAAAACGCCAGGCATGGCGATAAAGATGAGGGCTACTAAGGCCAGTTCCATGATATCGACCACACCGAGCACCGGCGCATCAAAAAAATTCCGCATCGACACTGCATAAGTGGTGAACAGCATCATAAAAACGAGGACTAAGGCGGCGGCGAGACCCAAAGGTCTCGCCAAGCGCCTTAACAAATATTGATACGGTAAAATGGTTTACTTCCAGAAGTTTTTAGACGTTTTAGAATGCTTTGCCGCCAACCCAGCCATCATTTTATGAACAGCGCGAGCCGGTAGCCCTTTCTTTTCGAGAGCAGCAAGTTTGGCCTCGACAACTTTAGCGCTCACAGCGCGGAATCTTTTGTCCTCAGCCGCTGAAAGTTTAATCGGCTTCATGCCTGATTTCATCATCATCTTTTTGGCTAAATTATCAAAATTATCCCACGCGGCACCGTGTTCTTTTTCCCGACCGATCATTGAAGAATCAATCAATTTTTTTAAATTAGTAGGCAAACCGGCGAAAGACTTATTGTTCATGCAAAGGCAAAAACTTACTGCATAAGAATAGGTTTCGGTCGTATATTTAGTGACCGGCCCCAGCTTAAAGGCCATACCCGCGCCTACATAATCCGTGAATGCGCCATCAATCGTGCCTTTTTGCATGGCTTCTGCCATTTGGGTTGGCGGCATACCGACCGGGGTTGCACCGAGGGCTTTGATCATATCTTTCACCGGACCAGAAGCGAAACGAATGCGCAAACCTTTCATATCTTCGATACGGTGTACGGCTTTTTTTGCCAAATGAAGAACGCCGGGCTGATGGGTCCACAGCATCAAAGGTTTGACGCCTTTATGTTCCTTATCGAGATATTTAGATCGCAATGTCGCATCGTTGAGCATACGTGCACCTACTTCGGCACTTTGCACCATATAGGGCAGATTGGAAATTTCGGTCAGGGGAAAGCGGCCTGGTGTAAAACCATGAACCATCCATGTTATATCGGCCTGTCCACGTCGCACGATATCGTAATATTTTGGCGGCGGACCCATTTGTGCGCCCGGGAATACTTTTACTTTCAACTCGCCTTTGGATTTAGCTTCAAGTTCTTTTGCCCAACCGGCGATCCATTTGGAATAACTATTCTTGGGTGTAACAAAATGAGCAATTTTTAGTTCGGTCGCTGAAACACTATTCACAAAACCGGTGGCCGCCAACAATGTGACGCCAGACATCAATCCAATAATTTTTTGAGATTTATCCAATTGTTTATCCTCCATGTTTAATAGTGACTTTATCTAATAGTAATTTTTTTATGTTTTATATTTTATCGAGACTAGACCGTTATCAATATTGAGTCACTAATTTCCTCTTCATCTTTATTTGGCGATATCCATTGAGTTAAGATAGTTCAGGTAAGCATTACTGGACGCCCACTCATGGCTAATAGCAGTCATTGCACAGCACAATTTCGATGTCTGCTTTGATCTCGAAAGCTTTCAAAAAAATCTATTCCACTGGCAGTAGGATATGAGTACTATATCCAACCAAATAAAAACGGGACTTTGGCAGGGGAGGGAAAGATGTCTCAGAAGGATATATCAATAGACGGTCAGGAAGCTTCCAAACAAGCAACCGATGCCGATTTTTACGCCAGTAT
>CAJWIB010000360.1 GCA_913041095.1 uncultured Rhodospirillaceae bacterium
CGACCTACCATTGCGCATGGCTGAGTTTGGTTCGTGCCATCGCAATGAGCCATCAGGCGCTTTGCATGGCTTGATGCGGGTGCGGGCTTTCACCCAGGATGATGCCCATATCTTCTGCACTGAGGACCAGATCACCGAAGAGACTAAGATTTTTTGTGATCTGCTGATGAGCGTTTATAAAGATTTCGGTTTCGAAGATGTCGTCGTTAAATTCTCGGATCGCCCGGAAGTGCGTGTGGGTGATGATGCGACTTGGGACAAAGCTGAAAAAGCCCTCACCGATGCCGTCAATGCAGCAGGCTACGATTACGAGCTTAACCCCGGTGAAGGCGCGTTCTACGGGCCTAAACTGGAGTTTGTTCTGCGCGATGCGATCGGCCGTGACTGGCAATGTGGCACCCATCAGGTTGATTTTGTTCTGCCGGAACGATTGGATGCTAATTATGTCGGTGAAGATGGTGAAAAACACCGTCCAGTTATGCTGCACCGGGCCATCCTCGGATCATTCGAACGTTTTATCGGAATTCTGATTGAGAACTATGCCGGACGCTTTCCTTTCTGGCTGGCGCCGCTGCAAGTGATGGTGGCGACGATTACCGATGAAGCCAAGCCCTATGCCGAAAAAGTGCTTGAGGCTCTAAAAGATACTGGATTGCACGCTGAAGCCGATCTCAGGAATGAAAAAATTAATTACAAAGTACGTGAGCATTCTGTCCAAAAAGTCCCGGTAATCCTTGTAGTTGGGGCCCGTGAGGCGGAAGAAAACACCGTAGCCATGCGTCGTCTCGGCGGAAAAGATCAAGAAATTCTTGCGCTTGAAACAGCAATTGATACACTGCGCCAAGAAGCCGTTATGCCGGGTAGTTGAAATCCATTCGATATTACCAATATTAACGGTAACATAGTTGAGGAGAAAGACCTTCGAAATCCAAAGGGTGCGAACTTGAAAACATACGCAATTTACAGCCCCCCGGAAATCGAGGGCTTGTAAAAGGAGCAAAGAAGGATCGCAAGACCACCCTTTAACGCCACCCCATCCAAAGAGGGTCCGGCAGTAAATGAAGACATCGAATCAGAAAACGTCAGGCTCGTAGATGCTGGTGGAGAAATGGTCGGTGTAGTTTCCAAAGAAGATGCAATAAAGCGTGCCTTTGAAGTTGGCCTGGATTTGGTTGCCGTGTCACCAAATGCCGACCCGCCCGTTTGCAAAATTCTCGACTATGGCAAATATAAATACGAAGTTCAGAAGAAAAAGAACGAAGCTAAGAAAAAACAAAACGTCATCGTCGTCAAAGAAATCAAGATACGCCCGGGCATTGAAGAACACGACTATCAGGTCAAGCTACGCGCCATGAACCGGTTCATCGATGAGGGCGACAAAGTCAAAGTCACGCTGCGCTTCCGGGGTCGCGAAATGGCCCATGTTGAACTCGGCGGCAAAGTACTTGAGCGTGTCCAGGAAGACATGGATCCGGTCGCCAAGGTCGAGCAATTTCCAAAAATGGAAGGCCGCCAAATAACCATGGTGATAGCACCAAGGTAATTTGTCGATAATTTAAAAATTGTTACTGCGACAGTTGATGATTGCTGATTATGCAATTTTTTAGCTTATCTTTTCGCAATCTGAACCTCTGAGTAGAGTTACTTATTATGTTTTGACGCGGGACCACTGTGAGACGCCGGTTTTCCCTTTGTTGATTCTTCAAATTCTGAATTCGAAATTATTGAATCTCGCGCAGCACGCCAATTCTGGTCATTTGCCATGGTCCAGGAATTCCCTTCACATGTTCCAATTGGCAATTTCGGCCAATTTAAAACCAGCCGACCTTAGGCATACTATCATATGTATTAATTCTAATTTACCAAGTAACGTTATCTTGTAGAGCTGCCAAACGGGGAAATTACCCAGAATTCTCTTGTTTTCTCGGAATTAAGCCGGTGTCCGAATGGGGCAGCGCCAAGGCGATGAGCCAGGACGCAATTAAAAATCCCAGAGCGGTGAGCAAGCAGAATAAAATACCGCCAAATTGATAGGCAAGGCCAGAAATCAAGGTGCCCGCCAAGCGTCCACCCGCATTCGCCATGTAATAGAACCCGACGTTGAGCGCCACTTTGTCCCGATCGGAATAGGCGAGGATTAGATAGGAGTGGATTGATGAATTCAGGGCAAAAATAAAACCAAATATTATCAGACCGGTCAGCACGGTAAGCGCCGGCTGAAAATCCAAATAAATACTGCCGGACATTACACCAGTGAGGACAATCAATGCCAGCAGCCAAAGACGGGCCGAACCGGCATTGGTGTTGTGGTTCACTATTTGCGGAGAAATCGATTGCACCAAGCCATAACCGATGACCCAAGCCGCCATATAGCTGCCGATTTGAGTATGGTTCCAATTGAGCTGGCTCGCCAGAAACAACGGCAGGCCGACGACGAACCAGATA
>CAJWIB010000361.1 GCA_913041095.1 uncultured Rhodospirillaceae bacterium
GCTTGGATGCTTTCCAGCAGGCGCGGGCCGGTGGTGATGGTCAAATCAATATCACCATCCAAAATGGCTTCAATCGCGCCCTCAGAACCGCCTTTTGGTGGCACTTCGGTGAGGACAATGTCAGTTTCGCTGATAAAGGATTTGAATTCGAGCCGGTGAATGCTGCGCTCATTAATGGCGTGGTAACGGATCGAGCCAGGATTGGCTTTGGCGGCGGCGATTAAATCATCCAAAGTGGTAACACCGAGTGATAGGTTAGCGATCAATATATTTGGCGTGTCGGCTATTTTGAGGATTGGCGTTAGGTCGGTGAGCGGGTCAATACCGTATTCAGGCATGATATGCGGCAATAAGGCGATATCGCCGATGGTGCCCATCAATAGAGAATAGCCATCCGGCTCTGCTTCAGCCGCAGCGCGTGGTCCGTTAGCGCCACCTTGCCCACCGGTAATGTGCTCAAACACGATCTCTTGGCCTAACGTTTCCGCTATATGTGGACCAAGGGCAAAACCAACCCGGCTGGAAAACCCTGACGGTCCAAACGGCAGGATGATGCGAATTGGCTTATCAGGAAACGTCACTAAAGGTCCCTCATATAATTATGGGGACAGCTTACCTAATTCCCAATGGTTAACAATAATAATGTCTTCCGGGAGATATTAAATGGAGTTCACAATAAGTTTTTTACGAATTTATTTGGCCTCAATGGTACTTTCGGGTAGATGATCAGGCATGACATTCACACTCGCCTTTCCCAACATCGATCCGGTTATCTTCGCCATCGGGCCACTTGCCGTGCGCTGGTATGCGCTGGCGTTTATCGCTGGTCTGCTAATTGGGTGGAAATATATTACTTGGTATGTCAGTAAGCCGCCGCATGCAATGGTACGCAAAAATGTCGATGATTTTCTGGTGTGGATTACGCTCGGCGTTGTCTTGGGTGGCCGGCTGGGTTATGCCGGATTTTATAATGCTGAGTTTTATCTATCGAACCCTTTAGCCATTTTGCAGGTCTGGCGGGGCGGTATGTCATTTCATGGTGGCTTGATCGGCGTCATCGTCGTTATCCTGTTGTTTTGCCGTCAGCGCCAGCTGGACTATTGGGCGGTCGGCGATACCGTCGCCTGCGCCGTGCCGATCGGCTTGTTTTTTGGCCGCATCGCCAATTTCATTAATGGTGAGCTGTTTGGCCGCGTTACGAATGTGCCTTGGGCGATGGTGTTCCCGCACGGTGGTTCGCTACCGCGCCATCCGAGCCAGCTTTACGAAGCTCTATTGGAAGGCTTAGTGCTATTTATCATATTGTATGTGCTGTCCAAAAACGAGCGTTGGCGCCTCAAGACGGGCTTTCTTTCCGGCGTCTTTATGATCGGCTATGCGGCGGCGCGTGGCTTCGTTGAATTTTTCCGCCAGCCCGATGCTCATATTGGCTTTTTGTTCGGCAATTTCACCATGGGGCAGTTGTTGTCGGTGCCGCTGGTGCTGCTGGGTCTCTATTTGATTTTCCGCACGCCAAAAACTGTATAATATCGCTCAATGAATGAGCTGCTCGATCATCTGAAAAAACGCATTGCCGCTGAAGGGCCGCTGTCGGTTGCCGACTATATGACCGAGACCCTGGCCAATCCTAAATTTGGCTATTACATGATTGGTGATCCCCTGGGTAAGGAAGGAGATTTCATTACCGCACCGGAAATCAGTCAGATGTTCGGCGAGCTGATCGGTCTCTGGTGCGCCGTTGTTTGGCAGCAGATGGGCAGCCCGGCCAGCATTAAACTAGTTGAAATCGGTCCTGGCCGCGGCACATTGATGGCTGATGCATTGAAGGCGCTGACAATGGTGCCGGCTTTTTTAGATGCCATCGAAGCTCACCTTATCGAGACTAGCCCAGCTTTAATAAAACGTCAGCAGCGCAATCTCGCCAGCTTAGAACTCAACATCACTTGGCATGAAAGCTTTGCCAAAATGCCGGAAGGCCCGTTTATTCTGTTTGCCAATGAATTGTTCGATGCCCTGCCGATCCGCCAGTTCGAAAAGTCGGTTGCCGGTTGGGGTGAGCGTAAAGTCGGTTGCAATGATGCGGGTGATCTAATCTGGCTGTTGGATCAAAGTGCTGAGGTGCCGGAGGTTCTAATTACGCCTGATTTAAATGACACGCCTCCAGGAAGTATTGTCGAGCTTTGCCAACCGGGTGTAACTTTGACGGCAGCCATCGCCGAATCAATTGCCGAATTTGGCGGGGTCGCGCTGTTTATTGATTATGGACATGATCAATCTGGCATTGGTGACACTCTGCAAGCGGTCAAGGATCATCAGTATCATGACGTTTTGCTTGATCCAGGAGAAACCGATTTAACCGCCCATGTTGACTTCGAACGATTGGCAGAAACTGCCCGTGCAGCTGGCGCTTCTGCTTTTGGTGCGATCACTC
>CAJWIB010000362.1 GCA_913041095.1 uncultured Rhodospirillaceae bacterium
CCCAGCGGGTTAAAGTAGCAGAGAGCGCGATTACCCATATTCACGAGAACTACTCCAAGGAAATAATGTGCGCCAGAACACTCGATGTTTATAACGAGTTAATAGCTGGTGACACCAATTCATCGTGAGCAAAATGTCCGAAAATAGTAGCACCAAAAAAATACTCGTCATTAAGTTGGGAGCACTCGGAGATTTTGTCCAAGCGGCAGGCCCGTTTGCCGCCATCCGCCGCCACCATCAAGACGCTGAGATAACCCTCCTGACGGCACCTGCTTTTGCCGAATTTGCCGGCGCGGCGCCTTGGTTTGATAAGATCAAAATAGATCGCCGGCCCAGCGCTATGCAGATCGGCAAATGGCTGGGCTTAAGAAACTGGCTGCGTTGGCAAAATTTTTCCCGCATCTATGATCTGCAAACATCGGATCGCAGTGGATTTTACTTCAAGTTGTTCTGGCCCGGCCCGGCGCCCGACTGGTCTGGTATTGCTCCCGGTTGCTCACATCCGCACACCAATCCACGGCGTGATCTCATGCATACGTTTGAACGGCAGCAAGAACAGCTCCTGATGGCAGGGATCGCCGGAGTTGAAGCCGGTGACCTCTCCTGGGTCACGGCCGATATCAAACGCTTTGGTCTAGATGAAAATTTTGCCCTAATTATGCCCGGAGGTGCCGTCCACCGGCCGGATAAACGTTGGTCAAACGAGAACTATCAAGCAGTCGCCCGCCATTTGATTTCCAAAGGCATAACGCCGGTTTTTATCGGCGGCGCGGAGGAGTTGCCATTGACGCTTAAATTGGCGGAAGTTGATCCGCTGTGCCGGCCACTTACAGGTGAAACCACGATCAGCGATCTCTTTGCCCTGGCTCGGAAAGCCAAACTGGCGATCGGCAATGACACCGGACCGATGCACGCCGCCGCGGCCACCGGCTGTAAAACAATCGTGCTTTATTCCGCCGCGTCTGATCCGGCGCTATGTGCCCAGCGCGGGGAGGATGTGGTCATTCACAGCGTCGACGATCTAAAGAATTTAACGACCGAAACTGTAATCAAAGATTTAGCGCTGGCTTCAACTTGACAAAACAACCGGGATCGACGATATAGGCGCCCATGATTAGGCAATTGACGACAAACACTACCAACACGACCTCAACAATCCTTGGGGGACCGTGACATTTAGTCTGCGTTATTCGCAAATTGTCTGTCCCCTCCCAGCTAACGCTTGGAGGGTTTTTTTAATTTTTATATGAGACAGTAATCTGCTAAGTGAAGAACAGAATTTGGGAATTAAGTTATGAACAACAATGGGCAAAATGGAAAATGGTAAAACTGTCCCTACCTGATGACAGCGTCAGAGAATATGACACGCCCGTAACCGGCGCCAACGTTGCTGCAGATATCGGGCCCGGCCTCGCCAAGGCTGCCCTAGCCGTGCGCATTGATGGGGAGATGGAGGATCTGTCCCGCCCCATTGAAGCGGATTGTGATTTTTCCATTGTTACCGCCAAAGACGATGATGCGTTGGATTTACTGCGCCACGATGCTGCCCATGTGATGGCGCAGGCCGTTCAGGAACTTTTTCCAGGCACCCAAGTTACCATCGGTCCCTCGATCGAAAACGGCTATTATTATGATTTCGCCCGTGATGAACCTTTTTCGACCGATGACTTTGAAGCCATTGAAAATAAAATGGCGGAGATCGTTGACCGAGATCTCGAATTTTTCCGTGAAGTCTGGGATCGCGATGAGGCCATCAAATTTTTTAAAGCTAAAGGTGAAGCCTTTAAAACCGAGTTGATCGAAGCGATCCCGGCGGGTGATGACGTTTTGATCTATCGTCAAGGCGATTGGGTTGATCTCTGCCGGGGACCGCATCTGCCTTCGACGGGCAAGCTCGGCAAGCATTTTAAATTGATGAAACTCGCCGGTGCCTATTGGCGGGGTAATTCCGATAACGAAATGCTGCAGCGTATTTACGGTACCGCCTGGGCGGACAAGAAGCAGCTTAAAGCCTATCTCAACATGCTGGAGGAAGCCGAAAAGCGCGACCACCGCCGTCTTGGCCGGGAGATGGAATTGTTCCATATCCAGGAAGAAGCCATCGGCTCGGCGTTCTGGCATCCCAAAGGCTGGCAACTTTATCGCACGGTGCAAAACTATATCCGTAACCGGCTCAAAAAAGCTGGTTATGTCGAAGTCAACACGCCGCAATTGGTCAATCGCTCGTTATGGGAAGATTCCGGCCATTGGGAAAAATTCAGGGACGATATGTTTATCTTGGAAACCGAGGATAAAATTCTCGCCATCAAGCCGATGAACTGCCCCTGTCATGTGCAGATATTCCGCCACGGCACCAAAAGCTACCGCGACCTGCCATTGCGCATGGCTGAGTTTGGTTCGTGCCATCGCAATGAGCCATCAGGCGCT
>CAJWIB010000363.1 GCA_913041095.1 uncultured Rhodospirillaceae bacterium
CGTGCCAGGCTTACCTGAAGTCACCACGGGACCGCCCGTGGTCGGGCCGATCTGCTGAACCCCTGGGGCACGTGGCACGGCAGAAACTGTCGGCGGGCCGAACGGCCGTTGAAGCTGCCCTGCCGCACCCGGCTGTCCTGGCAGGCCAGATCTGGGTGCCCCACTTTCAAGACGCGTCAGGCGAAAATCAATATCAACCACCAGCTTATCAAGCCGAGCTTTCATTTGATCGACGTTGTGGTTCATACTTTCGGTGGCATTGGTCGTGTTTTGTAGTTCGCCCTCAAACTGCGACAACCGTTCTTCGAGGCGAATAATATAGGCTTTACTGCTGGCCGGTATTGCCGCCGGCTGAGAAATAACAAGCTTGGGAGCTGAAGACACAGGTTTGGGCGGTGTGCCGCCTTTATAAACTTGACGATTGAGTGTTTGGATATCGCGTTCCAGACGGTTCAGCTTGGAAATCAGCCCTCCGAGGCTTTTATCTTGCGCCTGCACATCCAGCACACCGGCGATAAAGCCAGCGGTTAAAATGACCGTCGTGACGATCCTGCCAATTGGAAAATAATTCTTCATATTTGATAACGCTCTTCAGTTGATGTCCGCTTATTCATGAATGGCAATAACTTCTAATAGTTGATTATAGCGCAGTTTGACCAGAAAAATTGGCTAAATAATGGCAAGATTTAAATCATCGGATATGCATACCTAAACGGCAAGACGCCCGCCGCCCAGAATAAGCTGGGATGGCAGGCGTCTTTATACGCTTCGATCAGTATTAGTTAGCTGCCAGCGCCCGATACAGTGGTTACGCCGCGACGGTTCTGTGACCAGGATGATTCATCATGGCCGAGAGCAACTGGTCGTTCTTTACCGTAAGAAATCGTTTTAACGCGATTTGGGCTGGTCCCCAAAGCAACCAAAAAGTCTTTTGCTGAATTGGCGCGGCGTTCGCCGAGCGCCAAGTTGTACTCACGCGTGCCGCGCTCATCAGCATGGCCTTCGATGGTAATTTTGACGCTACCATATTTTTTAAGCCACGCAGCTTGTTTTTCCAATGTGCCTCGCGCAGCGGAGCTAAGATTGGATTTGTCGAAGGCAAAGAAAACACGATCGCCAACATTAACAACCAAATCTTGGGACGAACCAGGCGTAATTGAGAAACCTTTGGGCGGGCCTTTTCTTTTGCCTTTTTTCTTCGTTATTTTGTGGTAGTCCGGCACTTGTTTCTTCGCCATTTGTTTGCCATCGCCCGAGCTTTTGCCCGATTCCGTAGATGTAGACTCGCAAGCCGCAACAAGGAAAAGTGCTGCTATCACAACTGCTAAATTTCTAAATTTCATTTTTTTGGTACCTCTGATCGGAACGTTTGTTGAAAAAAACCGCAAACCGCGACCTTTCGCGTCTTGCACTAAGTCATTATTTAGCACAATCATCAAAAATTACGACACAAAAATGCATCAAATGACTGAAAATCATTGACTTATAGACTATAAGCATCCCCACCTACGGAATCAAGGGTGACCATGCAGGATCAGAGGCATCCATTGGCGTTACCATTTCCCGTTCATTATATCCCGTTAGATCAATCGAATAGAGTTTAGAGACCTTACCACCTTTTTTGCTAATAGGTGTTTCGCGAAAATACATGATAACGCGGCCATTAGGCGCCCAGGTCGGCGATTCGACTAAAAATCCTTCGGCCAGCAGGCGTTCGCCTTTGCCATCGATATCCATCACACCAATAAAGAATTTACCTCCAGTGATTTTGGTAAAAGCGATCAAGTCACCCCGCGGTGACCACACCGGAGTCGCGTAGCGGCCCCGGCCAAAGCTGATTCGTTTTGCCCGCCCACCATTGGCGCCCATGACATAAAGCTGCTGGGTACCGCTACGATCCGAGTTGAAGACCACCCGTTTGCCGTCTGGCGAAAAATGCGGCGAGGTGTCAATCGCTGAATGATTGGTCAGACGCTTCTCGGCGCGAGTGCGCAAATCCATGGTGTAAATTTCTGTATTACCGTCTTTCGCCACACTCATGATGACTTTATTGCCATCTGGCGAGAAGCGCGGCGCAAAAGTCATACCGGGAAAATCACCGAGTAATTCCTGCCGACCGGTATCTATATTAAAAAGGTAAACTCTCGGCACTTTACCATGGTAGGACATATAAGTTATTTCCTGGCTGCTCGGTGAAGGTGAGAAACGCGGCGTTAAGACAAGCGAACTTCCATCGGTCAAATAGTGATGATTTTCGCCATCCTGATCCATAATGGCGAGGCGTTTGATGCGGCGATCACCGCGTCCAGTTTCAGCAATATAGACCACCCGAGTATCAAAATATCCATTTTCGCCAGTCACCCGTTTATAAATCGCATCGGCAATGATGTGCGCAATGCGCCGCCAGTTCTCAGCGACCGTCGAA
>CAJWIB010000364.1 GCA_913041095.1 uncultured Rhodospirillaceae bacterium
CCCGGCAGTGTGCAGCCAGTCACTGATCGCGCTTGCACCCGTGGCCGGGGTTGTGGCGGAACTGGCAGGCGGCATGATCTTTGTAAGGGCGCTTGTCCTTGGCAAACCGCACGTCCTTATAAATGCGAAACATCGAGCCGCCATGGCGTTTCGGATTGGCAATGTAATGCGTCGATATTTTTTCGAGATGTGGAGCAATGGCGATGATGAACTCTACCATTTCGTCTTGCACGATGTCGGTGTAGCGCGCCTTATTAGCATTAAACCATTCGCGGTTATTGTTTTCGGCGAGCTCGATAAAGAAGCTAAAAAAGTCTTTGCTGAAACCTTTAAAGTCAGAAGCCACAGATTGTCTCCGCTTAAAGTGTTAATAAAATCAAAGATGCTTGGCACTTTTCAAAAAATTAACGATTTAGCTAAGCCGCCAAAATTTCCTTTATCCGCGGCCACGCTTCATCACCTTTTTCCGCCATCAGCGGGATATATTTGTCATTGATCCAATCGCTAATGCCAGCATAGTTGGGACGTGCTTTCACCCGTCCATACCAGTCAAGAATTTGCGACCGTTGATCAAATAGACCCATAAATTTTAAGTGATCCATGCGGGTGAGGTAGGGCGTGTAGGCAATATCGGCCAGCGAATATTCCTCGCCCGTTAGCCAGGTATTGCCGCCAAGCGCTACTTCCATATCGCTAAACAATTTGTCCCAGCGTTTGATCGCCGGGGTAAAATAACTTGATTCAACACCTTTCAAATTATTTTCCATGGTACGGTCCCGTCTTTCAGGTTCAGGAATAAGATTGATATGCTCGATCACCTCAGCTTCGGTGCGGCCTGCCATAGTTTGATACCGAAAGGCAACCGACCCGGAAATTGTACCAACAGCGGCATGAAGCCCCTCATCCAATTGTTTTAACCAGCCACGCATTCGGGCTCGTTCAACCGGATCCTTAGGGTGCTGGCTTGGCTCCGGATAAGCATCCTCGAGATATTCCATGATGACGGTTGATTCACATATGATAGTGCCGTTATCGATAAGTGTTGGCACCACAGCGCCGGGATTCATTTTAATATACTCAGGTGTTCTTGTGTCGCCTTTGCGTAAATTCATGTGGTGGCCTTCCCACTCAAGACCTTTCTCGGCCAAAGTCAGGCGCACCTTCTGCGCACAAGTCGACATGTCGTTATGATACAGTTCTAACATTTCTGGATTTTCCTCGGTTTTGGTTAGGTGTTTTCTTGTGCCATGTATTTAACGACAATTTTGGTGGTTTGGAAAATATGATTTTTCAGCAAATCCGTTGAGCGCTGGATATCTCGGGTTAAAACGGCCTCCAGTAGCTGCTCATGGTTTGAGCCGCGGTTTGCCGGTGTTGCCGTGTCGTGGGCCCAGAGATGCCAATAGCGGGCGGCCTGATAAAACAGCGTCGTTCGCATTTGCAAAAGCTTTGGCGATGAGCTCGCAGCGAGCAAGGAGTGATGAAACTCGCCGTGCAGGTCTGCCCATTCTCGATTGAGGATGAAAGGCTGCTGCGAGGTGAAGCGACTTTCGATCCGCTCCAGCCGGTAGTGCGAGGCGATAATTGCCGCTTCCCAGGCATCATCGCCATGATTTATCGCGTCGCCGAGCGCCTCTGGTTCAAGTAAAATCCGCAGCCGGGTAATCTCCTGAATATCGTCAATTGAAATTGGCGCAACAAAGAATCCCCGGCGCTCTTCATTGCTGACAAGATTTTCCGCACACAGGCGATTGAGCGCTTCGCGCAAAGGTGAGCTGGAAAAACCATAATGATCTTTTAGGGCATCAAGTTTGAGTTGCTGACCAGGGGCAAGGGCGCCATTGAGAATATCACTTCTCAATTGTTTTAAAGCCTGCTCCGACAAGGGTGCTGCTTTTTGTCCCCCGGACTCCAAAAGATCTAACAAAGCGCTTACCTTCCCCCTATTTTTTACCTTTTTATCAAAGGCGGAAAAAATAATTAGGCACTATAGATCAAATTTTATTAAAAATGCATAAAAAAAATATCTTGCAAAATTATAAAATTATGCAAAACTATTAAAAGTTAAGCTTTTGTTAATCGGTTAATTTATCTTTTGGAGGACTTTGAAGTGTCAGTAGAAATTCATCCTGTCTTGTCACACAGGGCGTTATTCGTTCGTGACGTCGAAAGAATGATTGACTTTTATCGCCGGGTTTTAGGGGTAAGCGTGTCCGACGGTCGCAATATGGCTAAGGGGGCGGCACGCAGCAATTCGGAGATTATTTTTCTCAGTAACGATCCGCAAATTCACCAACAGCTGCAATTATCGAATTCTTTATTCGGTGAGGATGAGTGTAATGTCGTCCATCAGATTTCGTTCCGGCTTGGCTGTTTAGCTGAATTGCGTGAAATCG
>CAJWIB010000365.1 GCA_913041095.1 uncultured Rhodospirillaceae bacterium
TCAAAGCCGACTACCTTGGCAATGATTTCGGCGAGCTCCTTGATCGTCACTTCCTTGCCGGTGCCCATATTGACGTGGATAGCGCCGCTGTAATATTTGATCAAATGGACCAGGGCATCAGCGCAATCATTAACATAGAGAAACTCCCGGAAAACCTGGTCCGAGCCCCAAATCGGCATCGTTTGGTTGCCATTGATTTTGGCGATATGCGCCTTGTGTATCAATGCTGGGATAACGTGACTGCTTTCGAGATTGAAATTATCACCAGGCCCGTAAAGATTATTGGGTTGGGCCGAGATAAAATCGCAGCCATATTGCTGGCGGTAGGCCTCGCACATTTTGATGCCGGCAATTTTGGCGATGGCGTACCACTCATTTGTCGGCTCGAGTGGTCCGGTCAGTAATGCTTCCTCAGCCATCGGTTGGGTGGCCTCACGAGGGTAGATGCAGGCCGAGCCCAAAAATAACAGTTTCTCAACGTTATTTTGATGGGCCGCCGCGATGATGTTGCTCTCAATTGCGATATTATTATAGATAAATTCAGCTGGTCGGGTTGAATTGGCGAGAATGCCGCCGACTGTCGCCGCCGCGATGACCACCACATCGGGTTTGTTGGCTGCCAGCCATTGATTAACGGCGGCCTGATCAATCAGATCAAGCTCGCGATGCGAGGGCGTCAAAATTTTGCAGTTTTCGCTGGCCAATTTCCGCACCACGGCGCCACCAACCATGCCGGACGCGCCAGCGACCCAAACTTTCTTACCGGTTATTTTGAAGGGCTCAGCGAGCTTAATTTCAGTTGTGTTACTGTTCATCAACGCCATTTCGCATCAATTCAAGATCACTTTTAACCATGTCGCTGACCAGTTCCACGAAAGGCGTGGTGTGCTGCCAGCCAAGCTTTTCGCGAGCTTTCGAAGGATCACCCAACAAAGTCTCAACTTCGGTCGGCCGGAAATAGCGGGGATCGATTTCAACCAAAACATCGCCGGTGTTGTCATCCACGCCCTGCTCGTCGATGCCACTGCCGCGCCATACTATTTTGCGGCCAATTTCAGCGAATGACAGTTCGACGAATTCCCGAACCGAATGTTGTTCACCCGTCGCCAAAACATAATCATCCGGTTTATCCTGCTGGAGGATACGCCACATTCCTTCAACATAATCCCTGGCGTGACCCCAATCTCTGAGGGCATCTATGTTGCCGAGATAAAGTTTGTCCTCAAGGCCCAGTTCAATGGCTGCGACGGCGCGAGTTATTTTGCGGGTGACAAAAGTTTCACCCCGGATTGGGCTTTCATGATTAAACAGAATACCGTTAGACGCGTGCATGCCGTAGGCTTCCCGGTAGTTTACCGTGATCCAGTGGCCATAGAGCTTGGCGGTGGCGTAAGGGCTCCGAGGATGGAACGGTGTGGTTTCAGATTGTGGTGTCTCGACAACTTTACCAAAGAGTTCGGAGGTTGAGGCCTGATAAAACCGAGCGGTTTTTTCGAGGCCTAAAATCCTAATCGCCTCAAGCAAACGCAAGGGGCCTATGCCATCCGAATTGGCGGTGTATTCTGCTGTTTCGAAGCTCACTTGAACATGGCTTTGCGCCGCGAGATTATAAATTTCATCCGGCTGAACCGCCTGTACGAGCCGGATTAAATTAGTCGCGTCGGTCATATCGCCGTAATGCATGAAAAAATTGGCGCCCTCGATATGGGGGTCGGAATAAAAGTGATCAACGCGACCGGTATTAAAGGATGATGATCGGCGTTTGATACCATGCACTTCATAACCCTTGGTTAACAACAATTCAGCTAGATAGGCACCATCCTGCCCGGTAACCCCGGTGATAAAGGCTTTTTTCTTTGCTTTTTTCTGGGCCAAATTAAAAACTCCCAAATTTTAAAATTATGATCTCATCGGCCAAACGCCGCGGGTATCAATAATTTTCTTGCCGTCTAGTACCGTTGTCAGATCCGTGGATTTAAATTCGCGGTGGTCGGTCAATAAGAGCACTGTCACGGCATTCTGCACGGCTTTTTCAAAAGGTAAAAGCGTAACGTTTTTGTGCGCTGCCAAGGAAGCCGGCAGATCAGATATATTGGGCTCTGCAACCAATATCTCACCTTCATGCTGAATGGCCAGTTTTTCGACAATCACCAGTGCCGGACTTTCCCGTAAATCATCAATATCAGCTTTATAGGCGAGGCCGAGACACGCAATTGCGGAATTAGCAGGCGCGGTAGCCAAAGTCCGCTCGATCACCCAATTGGGCTTGCTGTCATTGACGCGACGTGAGGCTTGGAT
>CAJWIB010000366.1 GCA_913041095.1 uncultured Rhodospirillaceae bacterium
TGGCTGGAGCGCAATGTATTGCCACATAAACAGCCAGGTTATGCACTGGTTAACTTGTCTTTAAAACCGCTCGGCGGCGTGCCGGGTGATATCACATCTGACCAGATGGACGCAGTCGCAGAATTGGCCGACAAATTCAGTTTTGGTCAAATTCGGGCAACCCATCGGCAAAATCTGATATTGTCCGATGTCGCCAAACGGGACTTACCGGTGCTGTGGCACGAACTGGTAAGGCTAAATCTGGCGACGTCAAATATAGATCTCCTTTCGGATATTATTTGCTGCCCCGGCATGGACTACTGCAGTCTGGCGACAGCCCGTTCTATCCCAATTGCAAGGCGTCTCAGCGAACGCTTTAACCATTTGGATAGGCTAATTGATATTGGTGAAATTCGATTGAATATTTCAGGCTGCATCAATGCTTGTGGCCACCACCATGTCGGTCATATCGGCATTCTCGGCGTCGATAAAAACGGTGAAGAGTTTTACCAGGTGACGTTAGGCGGGTCTTCTTCGGAAGATGCGGATATTGGTCAAATTATAGGCCCGGCTTTTTCGTCGGAAGAAATAATTGATGCTGTCGAGAAAGTTGTCGGTGCCTACATATCGAACCGCCATGATAATGAACGCTTTCTTGAGACTTATCGCCGCCTTGGCCAAAATCCGTTCAAGGAGGCATTGTATGACGCTCCTTAAAAATGGCGAGGTTGCGGAGGACAGCTGGCGCAATTTAGCCAATGAAGATGCCATCTCTGTCGAAGAGGCGATTATTATATCATTAAAACGCTGGCAGGAATCGCGAGACGAATTTCCCGGGCGCAACGGCCAACTTGGCATTCGATTAGAAAGCAATCAAAAGCCGGATGAAATTTCAGCAGATATTGACCGCTTTGACCTGATTGCGCTCAATTTTCCCACCCTACCCGACGGACGAGTTTTTTCCTACGCCAGAATTTTGCGCGAACGTTACGGTTTCCAAGGGGAATTGCGGGCGACCGGCAAAGTGATCCAAGATCAATTATTCTTTATGCATCGCTGTGGCTTCGACTCCTTCGAACTATCGGCAGGCGAAGATATAGAGAAGTCGATTGCCGCACTAAGCTCTTTCTCGGTCGCTTATCAACCGGCGGCAGATGATATCGAGCCCGCCTATAAAACGAGACACGATGCTTAAATTTAGAGATATATGAACGGATTAATTCACCGCAGCTAAATTATAGATATTGTAGTCTTCTTCTTCCTCATCAGCGTGGGTAATCCGAATCTCGATAATCTGCGGTAGGATTTCGAGAAATTTTATCGCCAAAACCGGATCAAAACTGATTTTATACTAAGTGGCAAAATCCTGCGCTTTGAGCAAATTGTAAGTTCTGCAAACAAGGTCGTAATTTCGTTAGAACTCAACCTCAAAAACGCCAAGCTCGAACAGCTGATCCATCTTGACACCTATACGGTCGAACTGCCGTCTTAGAATGCCAATATTGACTGGTCCGTCGCTGCGTTTAGTCTGGGTGCCTATAAAATACTCAGCGCCTTTTTGAGCGATCTAAACGGCAAAGTTTAAAAAGCACCTTTTATTCGAGGTCAGTTTCTTCGACTGAGCGGTATTTATACTGCACGCCGATGAAGGCCCCTTTGAAAGGTCGGAGCGTGCCTAAGCAGAGCATGAGGATCACTGGCGGCCAGATCACCATATGCACCCAGGTTGGCGGTTCATAAGCCAGTTCCAGCCAAAGTGCACAGCCAGCAACGACAAACCCCACAATCAGCATAATGAAAACTGCCGGCCCATCAGCCGCATCCTCACCACCTAAATCCAGCCCGCATTCGCTGCATTTGTCAGCGACCAATAGATAACCGGCAAACAAATGGCCGCGCCCACAGCGGGGGCAACAGCCAAAAGTTGCAAACTTTATGGGTGATCCGCCAGTATCTTTATGATGGCGGTCACGCATGAGATTCTATCTCCTATGTTATCCGGCAGCTACATGCCCGAAGGAAGAAGACCCCCAAATATAAATATTAATGAAGAGGAATATCCAAACGACATCAACAAAATGCCAATACCAGGCGGCCGCTTCAAAACCAATATGGTGATCCGGTTTGAAATGTCCCTTTTTTAGACGCAATGCACAGACAATCAGGAAACACGTACCAATAAAAACGTGGAAGCCATGAAATCCTGTCGCCAGATAGAAAGTCGATGGATAGATGCCATCGCTTAATTTAAATGTCGCATCGATATATTCTTCAGCTTGGAAAAATAGAAAAAGAGCACCCAAAATCGCCGTAATCC
>CAJWIB010000367.1 GCA_913041095.1 uncultured Rhodospirillaceae bacterium
GCCATGGCGACATGATGCATATCGATGATATCAGACATCAAAGCGTTTAACTCCCGGGATAAGGACAGCCTTCTTTACCGCAAGATCTCGCATCTTTCACCGGCACAAAATCACCACAGGTCGCACATTTAACCATATCAACGGCATCTGGAATGACACTATCGGTATCATCGCCAGGCTGGTTGGTTTTGGTGAGACTTTGGCCACGGCTATAAAGTTTAAAGCCGTACCAGATCGCTGCAATGATGACGACGAGAACGATTAATTTTGGTAAACTGAATCCAAGCATGGTCAAGGTTGTAGAGGGAGAAGGTTTGCCAGGTCAACCATTTAGACAGCAGTTAGGCGGTATTTAGAGGCCAAATTTGTTCCACAGCCCACGCTCTTCAATCGCCACCAGAACTTCGTCAACGATAGAAGACATTGCCCCCTTGGAGGACGGCCTATTCCGACTGGTCATGCCAAAGCCAAGTTTTTGCTTAAGCCAATTTTGACGCTGCTCTACTGGGTGGAACCGTACCTTATCGCCATAACGTTCCTGCATGACAGAAGTCAGCTCACCAAGTCCATCAATTAGCCCCATTTCCAGCGCCCGGCGACCGGTCCAAAAGGCGCCGGTAAACAGCTCATCCTCGGAGGCGTTCAGTTTATCTTTACGGCGCTCACGCACCATTTCCTTAAACGCATTAAAGACGTCTTGCTGCAGCTCGGCCAGGCGCTCGATATCATCCGGCTTTTCGCGTAAGAATGGGTCGAGGGTCGATTTCATCTCGCCTGCGGTATAGACCCGGCGCTCAACACCCAATTTTTTAATCGCGTTTTGAAAGCCAAAGCCCGCCGATATTACACCGATCGAGCCAATCACAGACGAATCGTCGGCGTATATTTCATCCGCCGCACAGGCCAGCCAAAACCCGCCGGAGGCTGCAACATCTTCGGCAAAGGCTATCACCGGCACTTCATGTTCCTCAGCTAGCGCACGGATGCGTTTACCGATGAGCGAAGATTGCACCGGGCTGCCGCCAGGTGAATTGATCGCCAGCGCAACAGCTTTGAGATTGGGCATTTTAAAAGCGGTCTCCAGGACCGTCACCAACCCAGCCGCCGATAATCCAGAACGGCTAATGCCAGAGCGGTCTGAAATCACGCCGGAAAGCCGCACCACAGCAACCACCGGCTTGGGATTGCGAAAGCCCGGCACCCGCCATTTTTCTAAATATTTTCTAATCATGGGACTAAGGTAGGCCACGAATCCAGGGGTCGCAAGGGCAGTTATAACTTTAAAGCCCCAGCTTCACGCAAAATTGCATGAGCGGCTGTCGTGTACTCATCGTCATTCGAGTGCAGGATCATCCCATCAGCAATTCGAATGTCGCCTGAGATTCCTTTTCGCGTTTGCACCAAAACGCGTTTGGCGCGCTTACCCGTCTCTTTTGGCCAGAGGGGATATACCGTAACCGCCCGGCCTTGCCTGGCCATCAATTCAACCAGTTCATCCAAGCGATCATAGCGATGGACAAAGGTGACGCTGCCGCCTTCCTTTACCATCTCAAAACAAAACACTACCCAATCTTCAAGTACGGCATCGCCTTCAAAATTAGCCGCTGCGTTTAGAGGATCGGGAGATAAATTGCCACTGCCTTTCTTGTGATGAGGCGGATTGGTCATGACATGATCAAAGGCGGCAAGTTTAAAATGTTTTTCGACATGGAGCAAATCACCGCAATGAAACTGAACGCGTGCCGCCAATCCGTTCATCTGGGTAATTTCCCAAGCAAGCTCTATCAGCGTTTCTTGCTGATCTAGTCCGGTTATCTGAGTGCCCGACACCCGCGTCGCCAGACACAATGCCGCCGCACCGGTGCCACAGCCAACATCGAGGATTTGATCACCTTTAGCAGCCGGAACGGCTGCAGCCAGTAAAACTGGATCAATCGCCGCTCGATAGCCGCCTTCGGCGGACAACATCAGCAACTGGCCACCCAATAGCTGATAGGAATTACTCGGGATACTCATAGGCGCTGACACCGCCCTCCAATTTTTCGATGCCGGCTTCAAAAATTTGCTTGGCGCGGGCAAAGTCGTCATCGATGACCATGACTCGCCGCCGGATTGCATTGGCGCTGCCTTCCAAAATACTGGTATGAGCGTCAAACACCATAATCTCTATGTTGGCTTCCGCCAAAATGGCCGTCAGCCTGGATATTAGAACAGGATCATTGGTGCGCAGCAGTTCTACCATCTCGATCACAATTTATTGTT
>CAJWIB010000368.1 GCA_913041095.1 uncultured Rhodospirillaceae bacterium
GTTCAATACCTCCGCAGCAAGGACCAGGCTTTCACTGTCGCCAAACAGGAAAACACCTGCAAAACCGAGCTTCTTAAAGCCAACAAGCCGACCAGCTATGATTAAAAGCTGGATGCACGGATTAATTCCGCGCATGACGAGGGAGAGAGAACAACACCTGTCAGCAATCCGTCACATGCGGGCCCATGATTTTCTATTGACCGCGCATCCAACTTTGAAGCGTTTCTTCGTTATTCCACCATGGCTTGGCCGGCAATGACGAGCTTTTGAATTTCGCTGGTGCCTTCGTAAATGCGGAGGGCGCGGATTTCACGATAGAGCGTCTCCACCTTAATCCCTGAAACGACACCCATGCCGCCCCATATTTGCACTGCCTCATCAATCACTTCCTGAGCGCTGTCGGTAGCGTAAAGCTTGGCCATGGAGCTTTCGCGCGTCACCCTGATATCCTGCACATCCTTGACCCAGGCTGAGCGGAACACCAGCAGCGCCGCCGCATCTATTTTGACCGCCATCTCACCGATTTTGCTTTGAATGATCTGGAAGTCACCGATCTTCTGGCCAAAGGCTTCACGGGATTTGGCCCGGGCAATCGCTTCATCCAAGGCGCGGCGGGCAAAGCCCAAAGCGGCAGCGCCGACGGTGGTTCTAAAAATATCGAGGGTCGCCATCGCCACTTTAAAGCCGTCGCCGGATTGGCCGAGCATAGCGCTGGTCGGGATGCGGCAATTATCCATGGTTAGTGATCCCAACGGATGCGGCGCGATGACATCAATGCGTTCACTGACAGTGAGTCCCGGCGTGTCAGTATCGACAATAAAAGCCGACAGACCTTTAGCCCCTGGCGCATCGCCAGTGCGGGCAAACAGTACATACTGATCAGCCAGTCCGGCATTGGATATCCAGGTTTTTATTCCGTTGATGACGTATTCATTGCCATCAAGCTCGGCGGTGACTTTCATGCTGGCAACGTCCGAGCCACTGCTTGGTTCTGATAAGGCAAAGGCGGCTATACGTTTGCCGCTGCCAACTTCCGGCAAATACTTTTGCTTTTGTTCTTCTGAACCAAATAGCGTGATCGAACCTGAGCCCAATCCCTGCATGGCAAAGGCGAAATCAGCGAGCCCTGTATGGTAGCCTAAGATCGAGCGGGCCAGGGCAATCGAGCGCACATCCAGATTATCGAGCGCGCCGCCATAGGCGGCCGGCACGGTGTATTTCAGCCAGCCGGCCTTACCCAGTTTATCTATAATTTTACCAAAGGAGGCATCGAGCGCTTCATTGGTGTGATGATCATCAGCCTGCAAGGGTGCGATTTCTTTTTCTGCCCAGGCCGATAATTCTTTGGCGAACACACGGTGGCTATCATCAAAGAACGGCCAGTCGAGATAGGTCGTATCAGGCATATTGTATCCCTTACGCTACATTACCGAGCCACCGGCAACAACAATGGATTGGCCGGTGATCGAGGCGGAGGAGGGAAGGCACAACCAAGCGACACTTTCGGCGACTTCTTCGGGTGTAACCATACGCCCCATCGGGCTCATATTTTCAATCTCCGATTTTACTTCCGAGCCATTGCGGCCGGATTTATCAACGATATTATCAATCGCTTCAGCGACCAGATCGGTTTCGGTGTAACCCGGGCAGACCGCATTGACCGTGACGCCTTTTTTGACAACTTCCAAAGCCAGCGAGCGGGTTAGGCCGACGACGGCATGCTTTGAGGCGGTATAAGCCGTAATATAGGGATAGCCGCGCAAACCAACTGTCGAGGCGATATTGACAATGCGGCCATAGCCACGTTCCCGCATGGCGTCAAAAACCTGCTTGGTGCAGAGAAACGTGCCGGTGAGGTTGAGATCGAGGATGGCTTGCCAGAATTCGAGATCCATACGATGGAAAGGCGCACTTTTACCGATGCCGGCATTGTTGACCAGGATATCGATAGCTCCGTTGGCCGCCACGCTTTGAGCAAACGAATCAGCGATGTCTTGCTCACTCGTCATGTCGGCACTGGCGAAAAATACCTTGGTGTCATATTCGGCCTGCAGATGATCGCTTTGCTGTTTCAATCTGCCGACATCACGGGCCAGCAAGGTAATACTGGCGCCCAAGGCTGCTAATGCGTTGGAGGTAGCGGCACCAATACCGCGCGAACCGCCGGTGATCAGCGCATGCTGACCTTTAAGCGGTTGGGACTCGAATAGATTA
>CAJWIB010000369.1 GCA_913041095.1 uncultured Rhodospirillaceae bacterium
GTGACCATCATGCGATACTATTAAAACCAACTTGACAAAAAATGCCTCATATAAGCGGACATCCTCTATCTATACCGAAATTATTTGATTTTTTTTCTTTTTCACGTTATTGGCGCCCTTCGAGTTTATTAATTTCTTACCCCGAGCGCAGGAATTGCACGGCCGCGTCGCGTTCAAACAAATAAAGCAACACGCGCAATTGTTGGCCGCGCTCACTTTCAAGTTCGGGATCCATCTCTAGGACCAGCTTGGCGTCATCCCGAGCCGTCGCAATCAGATCAGCGTGCATGGCCAAATCAGCCAGCCTGAACTTTGGCAGGCCACTTTGCCGTGTGCCGAGCAGTTCGCCGGCACCCCTAAGCCGTAAATCCTCTTCGGCAATAACAAAGCCATCCTCGGTTTCGCGCAAAATTTCCAACCGTTTGCGCGCGGTTTGGGTGAGATTTCCGACAAACATCAGGATGCAGGTTGATTTTCCACTGCCCCGGCCAATGCGGCCTCGCAATTGATGCAACTGTGCCAAGCCAAAGCGCTCGGCATGTTCGATGATCATGATGGTAGCATCAGGCACGTCAACGCCAACCTCGATGACCGTGGTCGCGACCAGGATATCAACACTGCCGTCGGCAAACGCCGCCATTACAGCATCCTTCTCCTTACCCTTCATTTTGCCATGCACCAAGCCAACCCGCTCACCGAACACCGCCCGCAAATGAGCGAAGCGGTCCTCAGCGGCGGCAAGATCAATTTTCTCCGACTCTTCGACCAGCGGGCAAACCCAGTAAATTTTAGTGCCTTCGTTAAGTGCGCGGCTGACGCCTAGGACAACTTCATCTAGGCGGTCAATGGTCACAGTACGGGTGTCTATCGGCAGGCGTCCAGCAGGCTTTTCGATTAGGCGCGAGACTTCCATATCGCCATAAGTGGTGAGAGTCAGGGTGCGAGGAATCGGTGTTGCCGTCATCACCAGCACGTCGACAACTTTTCCCTTGGAAGTCAGTGCTAGACGTTGGTGGACCCCAAATCTGTGTTGTTCATCAATAACCGCGAGGCCGAGATCATTGAACTCAACACCTTCCTGAAACAAGGCATGGGTGCCGATGGCGAGACCAATGTCACCACTGGCAAAACCTTCGAGTATCGGCTCCCGGGATTTGCCTTTCTCGCGGCCCGTCAATAAAGCCACTTTGACGCCGGCAGCTTTGGCTAAGGGCTTAATGGTAGCGAGATGCTGGCGAGCGAGAATTTCCGTTGGCGCGAGCAGTGCAGCCTGTGCGCCACTTTCCACCGCCTGCAACATGCTGAGGAGAGCCACCACGGTTTTACCGCTGCCGACATCGCCCTGCAGTAATCGATGCATCCGGCTGGCAGAGCTCATGTCTTCGGTGATTTCGCTGATGGCTTCTTGTTGTGAATTTGTCAGCTCAAAGGGCAGGGCGCTCGAAACTCGCTGTTTAAGTTCGCCGGTGCCTTTAATGGGACGGCCAGGCTGTTTTTTCATATGTGCCCGCACCAGTGCCAAAGCGAGTTGATTGGCCAGAAGTTCATCATAGGCCAAGCGTTGCCGTGGCAGGGTTTCGGGCTCTAAATCAGTTTCATCTTCAGGCGAGTGCACTTGGGTGAGAGCTGCGTTCCAGCTTGGCCAGTTTTGTTGCGTTAAATATGGTCCGTCCAGCCATTCGGTTAATTCGGGCACCAAAGCCAGCGCGCCTTTGATCGCTTTAGATAAAACTTTTAACGATAATCCCTGGGTCAGCGGATAGATCGGCTCAACCGCTTCTATGCTGGCCCGGTCTTTCACTTCAACGACGTGATCAGGATGGGGTATCTGAATACCCTCACCATAGCTTTCGATAGCGCCACTGATCACGCGTTCTTCGCCTTCCGGCAGAATTTTAAGCAAATAATCAGCGCGGGCATGAAAAAACACTAAAGTGAGATTTCCGGTATCATCAGAACACAGGATTTTATACGGCAAACGGCGGGATTTGGGGGGTAAATGCTGGTCAACCGTCACGGTCATGGTGGCAATTTCACCAATGCGA
>CAJWIB010000370.1 GCA_913041095.1 uncultured Rhodospirillaceae bacterium
TGTATTGACCACGTGGCGGAACTTCCATACCGGCAAGTTTTTCAACAGCAATGGCAAAAGCGTGTTCCTGATTTTGAGGGGCAACATAATCGAGACGGTCAAAATACGGCACCGACTGCATATAGGTTTTATGTTCAATCAGCTTTTCGGTGCCGCGATGCAGCAACCCAATATGAGGATCAGAGCGGTCGATGACCTCGCCATCCATCTCCAGCACCAAACGCAGCACGCCATGCGCCGCTGGATGCTGCGGGCCAAAATTGAGGGTAAAGTTTTTGATCTGCTGTTCAGGCATCAGGCATCATCTCTCTTTTCTTCACCAGCACCTTCTTATTCAGCCTTTTCGTCACCGGGAAGCATTTGCTTAACCCCTTCCCACGGGCTGAGGAAATCAAAACTACGAAAATCCTGCGCCAACTTAACTGGCTCATAGACGACGCGTTTTTGCTTATCGTCATAACGAATTTCAACATAGCCGGTTAGAGGAAAATCTTTGCGCAATGGATGACCTTCAAAACCATAATCAGTCAGGATACGGCGCAGATCCGGATGATCGGAAAAATAGATGCCGAATAAATCCCAAGCTTCCCGCTCCCACCAGCCGGCTGAACTATAGACACCGGTCAATGACGGGACGGGTGTCGTCTCGTCGGTCGATACTTTTACCCTGACCCGCAAGTTTTGGGTCAGGCTGAGCAGGCAATAAACCACATCGAAGCGTTCTTCCCGCTCTGGATAATCAATGCCACAGAGTTCCATTAGCTGCTTGAACTGACAATTCATGTCGTCGCGCAAGAAAGTCATAACTTTAATCAATGCTTCGCGACTAGTGTGTAATACCAATTCATCATTGAAGATCTCGGTCGCAGTAATAGCATTGCCGAGTTCACCAGCAATAGCTTCTCCTAAATCAGATAGGGGGTGAACGTGGGGGCGAGCATCAGCCATGATTAATCTCTATAATCCTTCGCCTAATTAACGCCAAAGTGTGCCGGTACGACGGATTTTCTTTTGCAATTGCAGAATGCCATACACCAGTGCTTCCGCCGTCGGAGGGCAACCCGGCACATAAATATCAACCGGCACGACTCGATCACAACCGCGCACAACTGAATAAGAATAATGGTAATATCCGCCGCCATTAGCACAGGAACCCATCGATATCACATAGCGCGGCTCAGACATTTGATCATAAACTTTGCGGAAAGCCGGTGCCATTTTGTTGGTGAGAGTCCCAGCTACGATTATAACATCTGATTGCCGAGGGCTCGGCCGCGGCACAACACCAAAACGGTCTAAATCATAGCGGCTAACATAGGCATGCATCATTTCGATCGCACAGCAAGCCAAGCCGAACGTCATTGGCCAGAGTGAGCCCGTCCGTGCCCAATTCACTAAATTATCCAATTGCGCAACAACGAACCCTTTATCAACTAATGTATCGGTGACGTTTTTCAGCAAGGCATCCTGTTCGGCGCCGGGTGGGATGGGGACCCGAGAACTTTGGGAAGATTGATCAAAGTCCATAGCGTCACCTACTCCCACTCGAGGGCGCCTTTGCGCCACTCATATATAAAGCCAACTGTAAGTATACCGAGGAACACGACCATCGACCAAAAACCGAATACTCCGATCGTCCCGAGCGATACCGCCCAAGGGAACAGAAATGCCACTTCTAAATCAAAAATAATAAATAAAATGGCGACCAAATAAAATCGTACATCAAACTTGATCCGCGCATCTTCAAACGCCTCAAACCCGCATTCGTAAGCTGACAGCTTTTCAGCATCCGGCTTTTGCGGAACGATGATCATAGACGCAATTGGAATGACGACAGCGAGCCCAACAGCAAGGCCAACAAAAATCAAAATTGGAAGATATTCAACGAGCAGATTTTCCATGAGAATCTTTCCAAATTAGCCCCTATTGTTCTGCGCAGCGCACAACCATTTAATTGACAAAAAGTGGCGGGAGTGACGGGACTCGAACCCGCGGCCTCCGGCGTGACAGGCCG